>JBEIRQ010000356.1:0-2146 GCA_040375885.1 Methylococcus sp. | reverse complement strand
TAAAAGGCCAATCCTCCCCTTTCTTCGAAGCGGATTTTGAGGGTCAAGGTCTGCCATCAGAGGGTTTCTCCGGTCTTCATCGGTAATCTGATAAATGAGGCCTAGCCAGTTATTGAAGACGGCCTTGGCGGTATCCCGCCATGTATTGTCGAGCTGCTGAAGCACTTGATCTTCGATAAAATCAGGCATCGGCTGCCCGACCTTTCGGGCTTTTCGAACACGCTGCCCATAGTCACTGAACCGCTCAGCCAAATCCCGATGAAAGTAATGTTCGGGCATAGGGGGGTAATCATCACTTTGACCTTCATAAAAGCGGATCACCTCGCGCTTATATTCCTTCAGAAGGCTGATGGTGTCGTATTCCGGATGCCCTTGAAAGAACACCACCCGCAAGAGGTCCTCACTGACGGCAAGATGGACCCCGGCCTCGGCACTATCCACCAGCACTTTAATACCCACCGCCTCGAGATCTTCGCGAAAGATTTCGTTGAATCTCGAGTGGGGCACGTCAAAGCGGGTATTGATGTTTGAAACCAAGGGATGATGGGTGTCGACCACCCGGTGGGAATAAACCCCCCAGCGCTTGAAGCCGAGGTGCGTCCGCTTGATGCCATACCCATATTCAATCAGGGCGTGGGTCGCAAGACACGAACACATGGTGGAGGTCACGTGCTGTCGTGCCCAGTCAAATACCGCGGTCAAAGGCTCCCAAAAAGGCTCCTCTGGAAGGCTCGGGTGGGTGACATTAGCACCGCTGATAATCAGTCCGTCGAGCCCGTCTAGCTGGATCTGGTCAAAGCTTTCGTAATACCGATCAATATGCTCTTGAGCTTCCGGGCTGCGGACCAATCCGTCAATCGTGAAGGGGTGCATATGGAACTGGACGATCGGATTCGCCGCGCCAACCAGGCGGTAAAACTGCCGCTCGGTGGCCTCAAGGGCCGCATCAGGCATCATATTGAGAAGACCAATGTGCATCTCCCGAATATCCTGCTGCTGGGCACGCTCAACGGTCAGGACATCCTGTCCCTCCTCACTAAGACGCTGATAGGTCGGTAGATCGGAATGGGCTATCAGCGGCATGGCCGTCTCCTTGGAGGATTGCGGCTAACCACGCTCAAGCGCCTCGCAGATCAATTCGATAAAGTCGAATTCATTCTGAACCTTCGCGAGATCGTCAGCATCAACGCTATAGCCGAATGTTCTGGCGATAGATTCATACCTCGGCAGCCGGGCATGGAAGAGTTTAGGGAAAACCCAAGTCACAAACTGATCCGGAGGGATGTCGGCCACCTGACCATAACCATGGACCCCCATAAAGATCGCCAACTGTTCATCAAGAAAAGCTTCGCGATAGTAGAGCGGCTTGGGATGAGACTGAGCCCGCTCAATGAGCACATTATCAAGCACGGCGCTGGTCTTGATGTAGAGAATCAGCGTGTTCTCGGCAAGGATCGAAAGCGTCTCTGGATCATCAAGCTCACACACGCTGCCACCGGCATCGTTAATAAAGTTTTGATACCCATAGATGGCATCCACCTTGCGAATAAATTCAGGAACATCTCGCATCGCACTAATTTCCGCCTGACGATGGAGATCCTGACGTCGCTTAAATTCTTGAAGACTGAGCCCACCCTTCAAGGGGTCACCGATCTTGCCGAGGAAACTCGAGATCGGGGCCAGGTTATCGATGGTGATATTGCTGCGAATGTAGATCGAATCTGATTGCAGCAACGCCTTAAGGAAAGGCACCTCCATGGCCTGCAGCTTCATGTTGTCTGAAATCGGCTCATCGAGATAGCGGGTTCCGATCCGGTAATCTCCAGAGTAATGGAACCAGTTCTGCTTCGGTAACTTATTCGCGAGCGTGGTCTTGCCCACCCCGGACATGCCTAGCAGCGTAATGCGCTTACAGGCCCAGGCTCTGAAATCGCTAGGACTCATCTTCATAGAACAACCCCTCCCCGTTCGCCAAAATGACCTTCATGCGGCTGATTGATCATGTGCTGAGCCGTCCGTGCCAAGGCTTCTTCCAGCGTCTCGCGTAATTCTATGTCAGCGACCGTCTCTAAAAGAGCCACTCGCATGCAACCCATCCATTGATCTCTCTCGGCTGGACCAATGACGAAGGGGAGATGGCGCGCCC
>JBEIRQ010000004.1:0-23243 GCA_040375885.1 Methylococcus sp. | reverse complement strand
GTGTTGCGCGATGCGCACCAGTCATTGCTGGCAACCCGCCTTCGCATTGATGACATGTTACCCATCTGCGATAAGTTGGATGCGGTGGGATTCTGGTCCCTTGAAAGTTGGGGTGGGGCGACCTTTGATGCCTGCATTCGCTATCTCGGTGAGGATCCCTGGGACCGGCTGAGGATTTTGAAGCAGGCGCTGCCCAAAACCCCCCTCCAAATGCTGCTCCGTGCGCAGAATCTCCTCGGCTACCGCCATTACGCCGATGATGTCGTCGACAAGTTCGTCGAGCGGTCCGCGGTCAATGGTGTTGATGTCTTCCGAATTTTTGATGCGCTTAATGACCCTCGTAACTTTGAGCGGGCCATCAAGGCCACCATTGCCAATGGCAAACATGCCCAGGGAACGATTTCCTATACGGTCAGTCCGGTGCATACGATCGAGATGTGGGTTGATCTGGCCAAAAGGCTGGAGGACATGGGTTCTCATTCCATTGCCATTAAGGACATGGCGGGTCTTTTAAAACCCTATGAAGCCTTTGAGCTGGTTTCTCGCCTAAAAAAGGCGGTAGCCGTGCCGATTCACATGCAGTGTCATGCCACCACCGGGCTGAGTACGGCCACCATTATCAAGGCCTCGGAAGCAGGCATCGACAATGTCGATACAGCGATTTCCTCGATGAGTATGACCTATGGCCATAGTGCTACCGAAGCGGTCGTCGCAGCGCTTGAGGGCCAAAAACGCCAAACCGGTCTCAACCTTAAAAAGCTCGAAGAGATTGCCGCCTATTTTCGTGAGGTCCGCAAAAAATATACGGCGTTTGAGGGCAGTCTCAAGGGTATCGACAGTCGTATTTTGGTCTCTCAGGTCCCAGGTGGCATGCTAACCAATATGGAAAGCCAATTAAAGGAGCAGGGCGCACTCGATCGGTTCGATGAGGTTCTCAATGAAATCCCCAAGGTCAGAAAGGATCTTGGGTATATTCCCTTGGTGACCCCGACCTCCCAGATTGTAGGCAGTCAAGCCGTGATCAACGTGATGATGGGTGAGCGCTATAAGTCGATCACCAAGGAGACTCAAGGGGTCCTTCGTGGCGAATACGGGGCCACCCCAGCTGCCGTTAATCAGCGCCTGCAGAAGAAGGTTTTGGGGGGGGATGCGCCCATCAGTTGTCGCCCCGCGGATCTTCTCGAACCTGAACTTGAGAAACTCGCGAGCGAGCTTCATGTGCTGGCGAGTGCTGAGGGCGTTGTGCTCGCGAAGGATGAGATCGATGATGTTCTCACCTATGCGCTGTTCCCCCAGATTGGCTTCAAATTCTTACAGAATCGCGGTAATCCTCTAGCCTTCGAGCCGGCACCCCTTGCTGATCCCAAAGCCAAAGGCGGCGCCTCAAAGGGAGCGTCCGAGGCGGCCTTCGACGTGGTGGTCAATGGTCAAAGCTATCGCGTAGAGACGCCGAGTCCTGGCGTGTTGGCGGTTAATGGGCGGAACTACAAGGTGGATGTCGCCCCAGCAGATGCCGAGGCGCCAGTTCCAAAGCCTCAAGCCAAGGGCGAAGGGGAGGTTGTCAAAGCCCCCATGGCGGGCCACGTTCTGAGGATCAATGTTGCGCCTGGGCAGCATGTGGAACCTAATACGGTCGTCATTGTGATGGAAGCCATGAAAATGGAAACGGAAATCCGGACGCGCGCAGGCGGGATCGTCGCGAGCATTGCGGTCAAGGTCGGTGAGACGGTGGCGTCTCAGGACGACCTCCTTGTGCTCGAATGAGGTAACTGATGGATGGATTGATTCAACTCTGGGCCAGTACGGGTCTGTCGAATTTTCAGGCTGACCAGGCGGTGATGATGGCGGTCGGTTTCGGCCTTTTGTATCTCGCGATCAAGAAGGAATTTGAACCGCTGCTGTTGTTGCCTATCGGCTTTGGCGCCGTATTGAGCAATATCCCGATGGCCGGTATCGCCGAAGAAGGCGGCTTATTATCGTATCTTTACCTCGGTATTAAGTCGGGTATCTTTCCTTTGCTCATTTTTATGGGTGTTGGGGCGATGACCGATTTTGGCCCTATGCTGGCCAATCCAAAGACCCTGCTGTTGGGTGCCGCGGCCCAGTTTGGTATTTTTGGGACCCTGTTTGGCGCACTGGCGCTTAACCTCATTCCTGGAATGAACTTTACTTTCAAGGATGCAGCGGCCATCGCCATCATTGGTGGCGCCGATGGACCGACGTCGATTTATGTGGCGTCGAAATTGGCCCCAGAGCTATTGGGCGCGATTGCTGTCGCCGCCTATTCCTATATGGCCTTGGTGCCCTTGATCCAGCCACCGATCATGCGGGCGCTGACCACTGAGGAAGAACGGCTGATTGAAATGGCTCAGCTGCGCCATGTCAGCCGCCTTGAGAAAATTATTTTTCCAGGCATTTTATTGATTCTGACCGCGATGCTGTTGCCTTCAGCGGCGCCGCTGATTGGAATGTTTTGTCTTGGCAATCTCATTCGCGAATGTGGGGTTGTCGATCGACTCAGGAAGACCGCGCAGAATGAAATGATCAATGTGGTCACTATTGTTCTGGGGCTCGCGGTGGGTTCCAAGCTCAGCGCCGATCAGTTTCTAAGGGCTGAAACGCTCGGTATCCTGGTTCTTGGGGCTCTTGCTTTCAGTTTCGGGACCGCATCAGGGGTTCTCATGGCCAAGCTGATGAACGTGATTTCACCTGAAAATAAGGTGAACCCTCTGATTGGTGCGGCGGGGGTTTCGGCGGTGCCGATGTCCGCTCGAGTTGCCAATAAAGTCGGTCAGGAATCCAATCCTCACAATTTCCTTCTCATGCACGCCATGGGCCCCAATGTGGCCGGGGTCATTGGTTCGGCGGTCGCTGCGGGTGTGCTGCTCGCGTTGGTTCAATAGGCGCTGTGTTAACCACCGATAGGATCATGACGGGCCCTCAAGGGCCCGTCGCCTTGTCGGGGCCTTGGGAAAAAATCCCTCCCATGCCCTTGAGTCAGCCCGTGGTGCTCTCGTGAAGGTCTTACACGTCGAGGGGGGGAGAAATCTCTATGGCGGGGCCCATCAGATCCTGCTGCTCATGAAAGGGCTTCAAGCGCGTGGCATTCAAAACATTCTCGTCTGCCGAGTCGGCAGTAGGCTCGCGGTCGCTGCCGCGCCGTTTGGGGAGGTGATCAGCTTACCGATGGCCGGTGATCTCGATGTTGGACTGATTCATCGACTGTATCGGGTGATCCAAAGGGTCTCTCCAGATGTCGTTCATTTGCACAGCCGAATCGGGGCCGACGTCATGGGGGGAATCGCCTGTCGACTGGCCGGCGTTCCGGTGGTCCATTCAAGACGACAGGATAATCCTGAGAGCCGGCTGGCCGTGGCACTCAAATACCGGCTTCATGATCGGGTGATTGCCATCTCAAAGGCGATTGGCGAGGTACTTCTGAGTGAAGGGCTGCCAAGAGCGAAGCTCGCCTGTGTTCCCGATGCCATTGAGATTACCCCCTGGCTCGAACATCCCGAGCGGTCTTGGTTTGAGGACACCTTTTCACTCCCCGGGGGAAGTTTGGTGGTTGGCGTCATCGCCCAGTTGATTCCGCGAAAAGGGCATCACCTCCTTATAGAGGCGATGCCGCTGATTCTGAAGGAGTGCCCCCATGTCCGGGTTCTTTTCTTCGGCAGGGGGCCCCTCGAAGCGTCGTTGAAGGCCATGATTAGAGATCGAGATCTCACGGATCAAGTCGCTCTAGGGGGATTTAGGGATGATCTTCAACGCATTCTGCCGTGCTTGGATCTGGTGGTTCATCCGGCCTTGATGGAAGGGATGGGGGTGTCACTGCTGCAAGCGTCTTGTGCCGGAGTGCCGATCGTTGCCTCACGGGTCGGTGGGATTCCCGAAGCGGTCCAAGAGGGTGTCACCGGCTACTTGGTTCCCCCTAGCGATGTGTCGGCGCTAGCCGAGGCCATCATTCAAATCCTAAAGTCTCCTGATAGACGAAGGGCTATGGGTCTTTCAGGGCGACAATGGGTCGAAAACTATTTTTCTGAAGATCGGATGGTTGAAGGCAACCTGGCGGTCTATCAAGACCTACTCCGTCGATCTCATTGAGCCCCGCTCTTTTCGCTCAGAGCAACCCATTGAGGCTTGGATAGCGGAATTTGAGGTGAGCGCTGAATGATTCGATCGCTTCGGGGTTGCGGTTCTCTCTTTTGATCGCCACGGGAATATCTGCAAGAACCTTGAGGGGGCTTGCCGATAGAAAAAGGATCCTATCAGCGATTTCAATGGCCTCACGGAGGTCGTGAGTCACAAAGAGAACCGTGTGCGGGCGCTCCTCCCAGAGCGTGACTAACCAGGTCCGAAGGCGTCTTGCCGTTGGCGCATCAAGGGAGACCAGCGGCTCGTCCATGAGGAGGAGGTCGGGATCGATTGCAAAGGCTCGGACCAGCGAGACGCGCCGGTTCATGCCGACCGAGAGCGTCTGTGGGAATTGATCCGCTACCTCGTTGAGACCGACCGTGTCGATGAAGCGGTTGATCTTGTCGGGGTCCATTCCCGCGGGCAAGGCTAGGCGCAGATTGTCGCGAATGGTTCGCCAAGGAAGTAGCCGGGGCTCTTGAAAGGCATAGCCAATACGAAGCACCTTAGGGTCCCGTTGATGGATCTCAATGTCACCGAAATAGTGCCGATCCAAGCCGGCGATCAGTTGTAGTAAGGTGGTTTTGCCGCAGCCTGAGGGCCCTAAAAGGCAGACAAATTCACCGGATTCGACGGTCAGGTTAAGGTCTTCTATGACCGCCCCCCGGCCATGATCTTTATGAAGGTGCTGAATCCTTAAGGCGGTCATCTACGCCACCGCTGGGCCTTAAGGTCCAAAGGGACCAGGATGGTCCATTCCATCAACTGCACGATGATGATAAAGGCCAGGGAGTAGGCAAGAATGCTGGCAACATCGAAGGTTTGAAAAAAAAGATGCAACTGGTAGCCCATGCCGTTACTGCGGCCGAGGAGTTCGACGACCAGAATGATTTTCCAAATCAGCGCGAGGCCGGTGCGGCCCGCCGTCATGATGTAGGGAAATAGCTGGGGCCAGAGGACATGTCGAAGGGTTTTGAAGGTTCCAAAACGATAGACTTCCGCCATGTCCAGAAGATCCTGCCGAAGGTGGCGAGCCCCTTCTCTAACGGTAACGATCACTAGGGGCAGCTTATTGATGACCACCGCCAAGAGAGCGGCAAACTCCCCAAGACCAAACCAGACATAGCAAAGAATGATGGTGACTAAGGCGGGGATGTTTAGGGCGATGACCAGCCAAGTGCTAAAAAACCGGTCCAGCTGAGGGGTCCTTCCAAGGGCAATGCCGATCGCGGTCCCCAGGATCATAGAGATCAAGAAACTGACGATCAGTCGAGCGAGGGTCATGCCGAGATGGTGTGGAAGACGGCCTGAGACCGACTCTTGCCAGAGCACTTCGAGCACCTTGATGGGTGTGGGGAGTAAAGGCGATGCCTCGTGAGCGGCGATCAGCTGCCAAAGGAGGGCCAGAAAAAGGATCGAACCTATCGCGATGAGGGCCTGGTGGACCGTTGGACGCCAAAGTTCGGGTGTCCTGGTCATGCTGGATTCGAAAGCGTGGGGGCAGCGAGCGTGCCAAGGAATCCTTGCTCCTTCTCATCAAGTGCTGAAAGAAGGGTCGGCATAATCTGGAAGCTGAGGCTTGCTGGATCGTGGTCCCGAGGTTCAATGGTGACCTTGAAGTAGTTCGGGGTATAGCCTGAGAGGAGGGTCTTATCGCCCTCTTGGCGGACCCCTTCAAAAAGGACCGGCTGATATCGGCCGACCCCACGGGTCAGTGCGGCTTTCTTCTGCTGAGCAGCAAGCGCGTGGAGGGCCAGGCTCCTCTCCTTTTTAACCGGCCCCGGGACGGGGTCCTTCATCTCGGCAGCGGGCGTTCCTGGGCGCGGTGAAAAGGTGAAGATATGAAGGTCGCCAAACGCTACTTCCTCTACAAAGCGAAGCGTTTCCTGCCATTCGATGTCAGTTTCCCCGGGGAAACCGACCATCAGATCTGAGGTGATGTTGATCCCGGGGATATGGTGACGAAGTCTACTGACGAGGTCACGGTAATCTGCCTGGCGGCCGCGGCGGGCCATTCGACGCAAGACGCTATCAGAACCTGATTGAAAAGGGAGGTGGAGATGCGGCATCAGCCTTGGGTGCTGAAAAAGCTCGATGAAGTCATCGCCAATGTCCCAGGGTTCAAGAGACCCTAATCTAATTCTAGGAATCCTGGTGCCTTCAAGAACCCTTTCTAAGAGTCGGGCTAAACGGCTACCGCTCTCGCCGCCATAGCCGCCCAGATGAACGCCGGTCAGGACCGCCTCCTGAATGCCCTCGGCATGCAGCTGATTGATCTCCTCAACCACGTCAGCAGCCGGTCGGCTTCGTTCCTCTCCCCGGGCTACCGTCACGATGCAATAGGTACAGCGGTAACGGCAGCCATCTTGAACCTTGATGAAGGCCCGGTGTCGACCTAGCCTAAAGAGGGCGGATTCGCCAGGTAAGGTCGCGCTGGCGGGCATATTTTCAAGGCTCAGCGCATGGCTGGTGATTTCGATGAGGCGCTGCTTTTCTTGATTGCTGATGACCAGGTCGACACCCAGGCTTTCGGCTTCTGAGGGATTGAGGCTGGCGTAACAGCCGGTGAGGACGATCTTGGCGCCTGGGTTTTCACGGGCGGCTTTCCGGACCTGATGCCGCGACTTACGGACGGCATCTTGGGTGACGGCACAAGAATTAAAGACAATCAGGTCGGCCGAGTCGTTCGCATCAACAAGGTCGTGTCCCTTCGCCTTAAAATCCCGCGCCCAGGTTTCAAGTTCCGCCTCGTTCAGTCGACATCCTAGCGTTTTGAGCTGGATCCTCATGAGGAGATGATGGCCTTTTGTGCGCGTTATGAGCGAATGGATTTCAGCCCAAGGACATCCTGCATGTCATAGAGGCCTGGGGGTTGGTCTTTGAGCCACTGGGCAGCCCGCATCGCGCCTTTTGCAAAGGTCATCCGGCTGGAGGCGTGGTGAGTGATTTCGACCCGTTCACCCTCATCGGCAAACATCACGGTATGGTCTCCGACGATATCCCCTGCCCGAATGACCGAGAAACCAATGCTATTGGGATCCCTTTCTCCGGTGTGGCCCTCCCGGCCCCAGACCGCACAGTCCGAGAGATGACGGCCGAGGGCTTGGGCAACGACTTCACCCATTTGAAGTGCTGTCCCTGAGGGGGCATCGACCTTGTGACGGTGATGCGCTTCGATAATTTCAATATCGGTATCCTGGCCGATGACCCTCGCTGCGATGTCAAGCAGTTTGAGGCAGAGGTTGACCCCAACGCTCATGTTGGGGGCCAGCATGATCGGCACCTTTTGGGCGGTGGTGGTGATCGTCTTCCGTTCATCGATCGAAAAACCGGTCGTGCCAATCACCATTCGGCTGCCGTATTCGGCGCAAAGGGCTAAGGCCTTAAGCGAGGGCTCGGGGCGGGTGAAATCAATCAGGACATCGACCGACTCGATGGCGGACTTGAGATCATCAGTGACCAGGATACCGGTTGGATCAAGGCCGACCAGAGTTCCTGCATCCTGCCCCAGCTTTTGACTCCCGGCATGCTCGATGGCAGCGGTCAGCTGCAAGTTTTCGGTCTTAAGGCAGGTGGTGATGAGCGCGTGACCCATGCGCCCGGCGGCGCCATTGATGGCAATTCGTATCATGTCATGAGTGTCCGGGTAAGTGGCAGAGGGCGCCCCCGAGGACCAGGGGGCTTAAGCCGTCTGCCTAAAGGCCTATCTTATCGAAAAACTGCTTGACGCCATCGAGCCAGCCATGGGCTTGGGGGCTGTGCTTGCTGCCGCCACCGGTCAGTGATTCGTCGAGTTGGCGGATCAGATCGACCTGGTCCTTACTGAGATGGACCGGGGTCTCAATACGAACCCGACACAGGAGGTCCCCGACGGCGCCTCCCCGAACCGGCTTGACGCCTTTTCCGGTTAGACGAAAGAGGCGACCGGTCTGGGTTTCCTGGGGGATTTTCAAGGCCACTTTACCGGAGAGGGTCGGGACTTGCACTTCGCCGCCGATCGCCGCGGTTGGAAAGCTGATGGGCACCTCGCAGTAGAGATTGGCGCCGTCCCGGGTAAAAATGGGGTGGTCCTTGACGTTAACTTGGACATAAAGATCACCCGCCCCGGCGCCGGCTTCGCCCGCTTCGCCTTCTCCCGCTAGACGAATCCGATCGCCCGTATCGACGCCCGCCGGAATCTTGACGGAAAGGGTCTTGGTTTCCTGGATACGGCCCTGGCCATGGCAGCTTCGGCAGGGGTCCTTGATCTGTTTGCCCGCGCCGCGGCAGGTCGGACAGGTTTGTTGAACGCTAAAGAAACCCTGCTGCATGCGGACCGCGCCGTGACCCTGACAGGTCGCACAGGTCGTGACTTTCGAGCCTTTGGTCGCGCCAGAGCCATCGCATGGCTTGCAGCTGACCAGGGTCGGGATCGGTATTTTGACTTCGGTTCCAGCCACCGCCTCCTCGAGGCTGATCTCGAGGTTGTAGCGAAGATCGGAACCTCGTTGTGGACCACCGCGTCCCCTGGAGCCCCCACCGCCGAAGATGTCACCAAAGACATCACCGAAGATATCGCTGAAGTTGGCGCCGCCGTGTCCGCCACCGCCCATCGAGGGATCGACGCCGGCATGACCAAACTGGTCATAGGCGGCCCGCTTCTTAGGATCTGACAGAATATCGTTGGCTTCCTTGATTTTTTTGAACTGTTCCTCAGCCTCGGCATTATCCTGGTTGCGATCGGGATGGTACTTCATCGCCAGGCGGCGGAAGCTCTTTTTGATCTCGTCATCGCTCGCATTGCGGGCGACGCCTAGCAGTTGGTAATAGTCTTCTTTCGCCATAACGCACAATGCCGCATTCAAGAATGCGGCTTAATCGGGAGTGAATGGGGGAGGGGAGCCCGAAGGCCCCCTCGCGTCAAAGTTCTTCCTGAAGGAAGGTTACTTTTTTTCGTCCTTGACCTCTTCAAATTCGGCATCAACGATATCTTCAGCCTCAGCGCCTTGATGGCCACCTTCGGTCGCTGCGTCAGCCGCAGCCCCTTCGGCGCCCTTTTGGGCGTAAAGGCGCTCTGCGAGCTTCTGGGACGCTTCGCTGAGATGCTGCGTCTTCTGCTCGATAAGCTCCTTGTCATCGCCCGTCATCGCCTCTTTAAGCGCTTCGATGGCGGTGTCGATTTGGCTCTTTTCAGCGGCCTCGATACCCTCGCCAAGCTCGCTTACCGTCTTCTGAGCGGCATGAATCAGGCTATCGGCCTGGTTTCTGGCCTGAACCAGCTCATGGAGCTTTTTATCTTCCTCGGCATGAAGCTCAGCATCCTGCACCATCCGTTTGATTTCTTCATCGCTGAGGCCGCTTGAGGCCGTGATCCTGATGGACTGCTCCTTTTGAGTGGCCTTGTCCTTCGCTGAGACGTGAAGAATACCGTTGGCATCGATGTCGAAGGTGACTTCGATTTGTGGCATGCCTCTCGGTGACGGTGGGATGTCGGCAAGGTCAAAGCGACCCAGAGACTTATTGTCCTTAGCCATTTCACGTTCCCCCTGGAGGACGTGGATGGTCACCGCCGTTTGGTTGTCGTCCGCCGTTGAGAACACCTGCCCGGTCTTGGTTGGGATGGTGGTGTTCTTTTCGATCAGCTTCGTCATGACGCCCCCCAAGGTTTCAATGCCGAGGGATAGCGGGGTGACATCGAGCAGGAGAACATCCTTGACCTGGCCGCCGAGAACACCCCCTTGAATAGCCGCGCCAAGGGCGACGGCTTCATCCGGATTGACGTCTTTGCGCGGCTCCTTGCCAAAGATCTCGGTGACAATTTCCTGAACCTTTGGCATACGGCTTTGGCCGCCGACCAGAATGATCTCATCAATCTCGCTGGCCTTGAGACCGGAGTCTTTGATGGCGGTTTCACATGGGCCGCGCGTTCTAAGGACCAAATCCTCGACCAGGGATTCCAGCTTGGCCCGGGTCAATTTGAGGTTAAGATGCTTTGGGCCGCTGGCATCGGCGGTCACATAAGGAAGATTGATATCGGTCTGCTGGCTTGATGAAAGCTCAATCTTTGCTTTTTCAGCCGCTTCCTTCAGGCGTTGCAGTGCCAAGGGGTCGCTGTGAAGATCGATGCCGCTTTCCTTCTTGAATTCATCACAGAGCCAGTCGATGATGCGAAGATCGAAGTCTTCGCCACCGAGATGGGTGTCACCGTTGGTGGAGAGAACCTCAAACTGATGTTCGCCATCAACTTCCGCAATCTCGATGATAGAGACGTCGAAGGTTCCCCCGCCGAGGTCATAAACGGCGACCTTCATATCACCCTGTTTACGATCGAGGCCGAAGGCCATCGCGGCCGCGGTCGGCTCGTTGATGATTCGCTTGACTTCAAGACCCGCAATACGGCCTGCGTCTTTGGTCGCCTGACGCTGTGAATCGTTGAAATAAGCAGGCACCGTGATAACGGCCTCGGTGATTTCCTCGCCGAGAAACGCTTCTGCGTCCTTCTTGAGCTTCATCAGAACGCGAGCTGACACTTCAGGCGGGGCCATCTTCTTGCCGTTCACTTCGATCCAGGCATCGCCGTTATCAGCGCCCACAATGTCGAATGGGACCAAATGAAGGTCCTTTTGAACCTCCGCATCCTTGAAGCGGCGACCAATGAGTCGCTTGACAGCATAGAGCGTATTTTTGGGGTTGGTGATCGCCTGACGCTTGGCCGACTGCCCTACCAAAACCTCATTGTCCGGCGTAAAGGCCACAATGGAGGGAGTTGTGCGAGCGCCTTCCGAATTCTCAATGACGCGAGGTTTGCCAGCTTCCAAGATGGCAACGCAGGAATTAGTGGTACCGAGATCGATGCCGATGATTCTTGACATGAAATGCTTCTCCAAAAAATGAACGAATACGGGGTTCCCTGAGGGCTGAGGCAGATCTGGGGAACCCTAGAGGAAATTTCAAGAGGCCCCTGATGATCCGATGTCTTGGGCAACAACTACCATCGCTGGCCTTAAGAGGCGATCGCTGAGGAGGTAGCCTTTCTGATACACCTTGAGGACCGTATTAGGCTCTGCCTCGTCGGTCGGTTGCATCGCCATCGCTTGATGCCATTCAGGATTGAATTTTTCACCTTCGGGATCCACTTGAACGACGTTGAATTTCTCAAGGCTTGAGAGGAGCTGCTTTAAGGTCAGCTCCATCCCTTCCCGCAGCTTATCGACTTCGGGGCTTCCGGCTGTCTCAACGCTTAAGCCCAGCTCAAGGCTATCGGCGACGGGCAGCAATTCTCGAGCAAATTTTTCGATGCCAAATTTATGGGCGTTTTGGAGATCCTTTTCCGAGCGGCGCTTAATATTTTCAAGATCGGCTTGGGTTCTTAAGACTTTGTCCCAGTTTTCCTGTGCCTTTTGTTCTGCCTTTGTCAGTGCTTCGGCCCATTCTTCAGGGGTTCTGGTCTCCAAGGTCGTTTCAAGGTCCGGCGTCGCTGCTGCTGGGGCTTCGCCGTCCTCGGGCATTACATCGTCATGGCTCATGTCGAGCGGCTCCTAGAAAAATAATGATGGGTAAAGTGGGGCAACCAGCCTCAAGCGGACCAGTCGCTCAGATTAAAGTGGGGGCAGTGTTTTGTGATTCAAGGCGGCGCCGACCAATTTGGCTGTGAGGTCGACCAGTGGGATGATCCTTTCATAGGCCATTCGGGTCGGACCTATCACCCCAAGAACGCCAACGGCCTGGTCGTTGATCGAATAGGCCGAGGTGACCAGACTCCAATGGTCGAGACCCTTGTGGCCTGATTCCTCGCCGATAAAGATCTGAACGCCTGGGGACTCGATGCAGCGATCCATCAGTTGAATCATGTCCTCTTGCTGATGCAGGGTCTCAAAGAGGCTGCGGAAGGGTTCGAGGTTGTCGATCTCAGAAAAGTCCATGAGATTGATCTCGCCCCGGATCAAGACGGGATCTCGCCTTTCACTCTGTGGATCGAGGGCCAATTGGGTAATGGCTGCAGCATCAATGAGCTCTTGACTGAGCCGTTCTCGGGTCTCACTGATCTCACGAACGAGCGTTTCTCTGACCCGCCGAATGTCTTTCCCGGCAAACCGGTTGTTTAGAAAATTGGCTGCGGCCTGCAACTCCGAGGGACTATAGTCTCTTGGCGCCAGAATGATCTTGTTATGGATTTCCTGCTGGCCAGAAATCAAGATCACCAGCAGCCGGCCTTCCGACAAGGGCAAAAACTCTATATGGTTAAAGGCGCTCGACTCCCGCTTGGGAAGACTGACCAAGCCGGCCATATGGGTCGCCTCAGAAAGGAGTCTTGAGGCGGTTTCCAAAAGATCGCCGGAGGATTCCTGGTGGCCCAGATCGTCTCTGATCTGGCGGATGACCTGATCATTGAGCGGCTTGATGGTCAGGAGGCTGTCGATGAACAGTCGGTAGCCTGATACCGTGGGCATGCGGCCCGCCGAGGTGTGGGGCGAGGTGATAAAGCCCAGCTCCTCAAGGTCTGACATCACATTGCGGATGGTTGCAGGGCTGAGATTGAGACCGGCTTCTCGGGCCAGCGCTCTCGATCCGACGGGTTGACCCTCATGGATGTAGCGCTCGACCAACACCTTCAGGAGATGTTGGGCGCGCTCATTCAATGGGGGAAGCTTGGGCAGTATGGTTTGGTGGGGGCGAGCGATTAGCAGTCTTTCAAGTAGAGTGCCAAAAACTAGCAATCCCTTCATACTGTGTCAAGAAGTTCATGGCGCTGGGACTTGGGCGATGCCTCACCCAAAGCCTTGCTCATGGCTTTTAATGAAATTCGCTGAAAAATAGAATATAAATCCAAATAGTCCGAAGGAGTCGCCTTTTACGCTGGTCTCCACATGGTCTGACCTGACGTCAGATGACGGGGGGTATGAGGCTGTCTTTGGTCTTAAGATCAGTGCCTAAACCTTTTTCCTCTTTTGGATCAGTCGTGTGATCAAGAGGTGAGTGCGGCGAAAAATATCGTTGCTGATGGGCATCAATGACGATTCACCGGCGGGCTGGAACCGTCTCAGACGACAGGCAAAGGCATGTATCACGCAATCAAATTTAGGGCGGCGGCACTGATCGCGAAGCCCGATGCCGAGCGAATCGAAGAGACGCTGAAAGTCTTGTATCACCATCTCGAGGAGCGCGGTGTCACGGTCGTTGTCGAAAACGAATCGAGACGCTTTCTCAAAGATGTGGATCCTCAAACCGCCAATATACCGGCGTTGGCTGAACGCTGTGACTTCGCGATTGTGATTGGCGGGGACGGCACTTTTCTTTCCGCCGCGAGGGCTTTCGCGCCCTTTGATATTCCTCTGGTTGGCGTCAATCTGGGTCGTCTTGGATTTTTGGTGGATATCTCTCCCCAGCACCTAACGCAGCGGATTGATGAGATCCTTGAAGGGCGTTTTGTCGAGGAGCGTCGTTTGCTGCTGGGGGCGAGCCTCATTCGCGGTGAGAAGGTGATTTTTCAGCAGCTGGCCATCAATGATGTCGTCGTTCATCGCTCAAACGCGAGTAGCATGATCGAGATCATGACCCATATCGATGGTGTCTTTTTGAATTCTCAGCGCTCTGATGGGCTTATCGTCTCCTCACCCACCGGTTCCACGGCCTACGCCCTTTCAGCAGGGGGGCCTATCCTTTCGCCAAGCTTAAGAGCCCTTGTACTGGCTCCGATCAATCCCCATACCCTCACCAATCGCCCGATTGTCGTGGATAGTGAGAGCGTTGTAGAGATCTCATTCCAAGCCGGTAGGCCATTCGGCGCACAATTGGTTTGTGACAATGTGTCGAGTCCCGCACTGAAGGCGGGGGATAAAGTCGAGATTCGGAAGGACTCTAAGTCTTTTAGGATTCTTCACCCGGAGGGGTATGACTTTTTTGAGATTCTAAGAGCCAAGCTGAATTGGAGTTCAGGGTTGAGGGTCTGAGCATGTTGAGGGAGTTAACGATTAAGGATCTGGCCGTGGTGGAGTCTCTCCATCTCACCTTTGAATCGGGTTTGACCGTGCTGACTGGGGAAACTGGGGCCGGAAAGTCTATTTTGCTGACGGCCTTGGGGCTAGCGCTCGGTGATCGAGCCGATCCTGGATTTATTCGGGGTGGGGCCCCAAGAGCTGAGATTGCGCTCCGCTTTGATCTTGACGATTGCCCAAGGGCGCAGGCTTGGCTTGAAGAGCAGGCTCTTCTCGATGAGGAGGGTTGTCTGATCCGGCGGGTGATCTCCAGTGATGGCCGTTCGAAAGCTTTTGTGAATGGATCTCCGGTCACGCTGCAATCGCTTCAGGAATTAGGTCAGGGGCTTCTTGAAATTCATGGACAGCATGCCCATGTCCTCTTGGTGAAAGGGCAGGAGCAGCGGCGTCTTTTGGATGCTGCCGCTGGCAATGGTGGCTTACTTCGGGAGTTATCGGCTGTCTGCCATGAGCTCAGGGAGGTGAAGGCCCGACTTGAAGCAGCGAATTCACAGCAACATGACCGAGCCGCCCGCCTTGATCTTTTGACGTTTCAGCTGGATGAGCTTCAGCTCGCGCGCATGGACGCGCTCGATTATGAAGCCTTGGTCGAGGATCATGGTCGTCAGGCGCATGCCGAGCGTATTCTGGAGGTGGGTCAGCGGGAGCTTGACAATCTTTATGAGGATGAGGCGTCTTCGGTGACGAAACGGCTGGCGCAGGCGATTCATGGTCTTGGCGACTTAGGCCGGATTGCTCCTGAGTATCAAGACTTGGTGAAATCCCTTGAGGAGGCTGAGGCGGGTATCAAGGAGGCAGCCTCTGATCTTCGACGATTATTGTCACGGCAGGAGGCTGACCCAAGACAGTTGGCCCTTTTGGAGGAGCGGCTTGCAGATGTTCATCGATTGGCTCGAAAGCATCAGGTTCGACCGGAGGCGCTGAAGGAGCATGTCGCGGTTCTCGAAGCTGAGCGAGCGGCGCTGATGGACAGCGGTACCAGCAATGCCCAATGGGCGTTGAGGCGGCAAGAGCTTGAGGCGGCCTACCGGGAACAGGCGGCTCATGTGTCGCTCCGACGCAAGGAGGCCGCGCGCCTTTTGGAGGAAAGAATTCAGGGTCTGGTGGCCGAACTGGGGATGCCGAAGGCTCGGCTTCGGATCGAGGTGGTCGCCGATGAAGAGGCAGAACCGACCCTCTTTGGGCAGGATCAGGTGGAATTTTTGGTCAGCGCTAATCCCGGATTGCCCCTCAAGCCGCTGGCTCGTGTCGCTTCAGGGGGCGAATTATCGAGGATCAGTCTGGCTATTCAGGTCGCCCTAACGGGAGAAAAGGGAACCCCGACAATGATCTTTGATGAGGTGGATAGTGGGATCGGTGGTGGGGTCGCGGAAGTCGTGGGGCAGAAGTTGAGACTGCTTGGTGGGGAGCGCCAGATTTTTTCCGTGACCCACCTGCCGCAGGTTGCCGCTCAAGGCCATCAGCACCTCTTGGTAGAAAAGGGGGTCGAAGGTGAAGTGACTCAAAGCAGGGTCCGCCTTCTGGAGTCGGCTGGCCGGGTTCAGGAAATTGCGAGGATGCTTGGGGGGCTGGTGATCACGCCGCAGACGCTCGCTCATGCCGAGGAAATGCTGATGCTGGCGGGGGAGTCTGCCCCCATGGTCACGTCCTGAGTGATCGGGGCTCTGAAGGCCTTGGGATGTGAGATTGAGCTGATCCTGTTAGTATGATGTGTCTGATGTAATGGGGCGAATTTGCCCAAAGAGGGACTGATATCGTGAATGACATGCTAAAGAATGTGGTCTTGTGGGTGGTCGTGGCCGTGGTGCTGATGTCGATGTTCAACAACCTCGGCAACCGGCGCTCCATGGATGCCGGCATGTCCTATTCTCAGTTCATCCAGTCGGTGAAGGATGGACAAATCAAGCAGGTCATGATTGATGGGCTTCAACTCCGGGGCATTACGGCGAACGGGGAGAAGTTCTCGACCTATGCGCCCCCGAATGATCCTCATATGGTGGATGACCTGATCGAAAATCATGTCGATATCAAGGTCGATCCTCCCGAATCTGAATCCTTTTTGATGCAGATTTTTATCTCCTGGTTCCCGATGCTTCTGCTGATCGGTGTTTGGGTTTTTTTCATGCGCCAGATGCAGGGCGGCGGCGGTGGCCGTGGTGCGATGTCTTTCGGGAAAAGCAAAGCCCGTCTGATTGAGGAAGACCAGATCAAGGTGACGTTTGCCGATGTGGCCGGGGTTGAGGAGGCCAAGGAAGATGTTCAGGAAATGGTCGACTTCCTAAAAGACCCAGGCAAGTTCCAGAAGCTCGGTGGCAAGATTCCTCGAGGGGCTTTGATGGTAGGCCCCCCAGGAACCGGTAAGACCCTGCTGGCCAAAGCGATAGCCGGTGAGGCTAAGGTGCCTTTTTTCTCGATCTCAGGTTCTGACTTTGTTGAGATGTTTGTCGGTGTTGGGGCCTCGAGGGTCCGCGATATGTTTGAGCAGGCGAAGAAAAGCGCGCCCTGCATCATCTTTATTGATGAAATTGACGCGGTGGGCCGCCATCGTGGCGCCGGGCTTGGCGGCGGTCATGATGAGCGTGAGCAAACGTTGAATCAGTTGCTGGTAGAAATGGACGGCTTTGAGGGAACGGAAGGGATCATCGTAGTGGCGGCGACCAATCGTCCCGATGTCCTTGACCCTGCTCTTTTACGTCCGGGCCGCTTCGACCGCCAGGTGATGGTCGGTCTTCCTGATGTTCGCGGCCGTGAGCAGATTCTCAAGGTCCATATGAAGCGGGTTCCTTTGGCAGGTGACGTGGAAGTGTCCTTTCTTGCTCGGGGTACGCCTGGGTTTTCCGGCGCTGATCTTGCCAATCTGGTCAATGAGGCGGCCCTTTTTGCTGCTAGGACCAACAAGCGACAGGTCGAGATGGCCGATTTCGAGAAGGCTAAGGATAAGATTCTGATGGGGGCCGAAAGACGGTCGATGGTGATGAGTGAGGACGAAAAGCGGCTGACCGCTTTTCACGAGGCAGGTCATGCGATTGTGGGGCGCCTGGTCCCCGATCACGATCCCGTCTACAAGGTCAGCATCATGCCTCGGGGCCGTGCGCTCGGCATCACCATGTTCTTGCCGGAACGCGACCAGTACAGCGCCAGCCTTGAGAAGCTGGAAAGTCAGATTTCAAGTCTCTTTGGGGGTCGTATCGCTGAGGAGCTTATCTTTGGCCGCAAGAAGGTCACCACGGGGGCTCAAAATGATATTGAGCGCGCGACCAACCTTGCCCGCAACATGGTGACCCGTTGGGGTTTGTCTGAACGCCTGGGTCCCCTGGCCTACAGTGAGGAAGAGGGTGAAGTCTTTCTCGGGCGTTCGGTGACCAAGCACAAAAGTGTCTCTGAGGAGACCTCTCATCTGATCGATGAGGAGATCCGTTCGTTCATCGATCGAAACTATGCCCGTAGCGAAACGATATTGAAGGAAAATCTCGATAAGCTGCACCTCATGGCCGATGCCCTGATCAAGTATGAGACGATCGATCACTTACAGATCGATGACATCATGTCGGGGAAAGCGCCGCGACCGCCTCAAAACTGGGATGAGACCCCTCCCAGCGATGGGTCGGGGGTGAAGGGCGCCGAAGAGCCTATGGCCGATGCAGAGTCTAAGGAGAATCTGGGGAAAGCCGCCGAACAGCATTAGGCCTCCGGGGGGATCGACGTGATTGAAGCCCCTGCATCGCAGGGGCTTGTTGTTTGGGGTATACCGACCGGATGCCCCAGGGTTAGAAGGGGGAAGGATGACTCGGGCATATTTTGGAACAGATGGGATCCGTGGGAAGGTGGGGACCTATCCCATCACGGCTGATTTTGTATTGAAGCTGGGTTGGGCGGCCGGCCGGGTCTTTTCGAGGGGTCGTAAGGATCCTGTGGTATTGATCGGCAAGGACACCAGGATCTCTGGGTACATGTTTGAATCAGCGCTTGAAGCTGGCTTGTCTGCGGCGGGTGTTAATACCCAGCTGATGGGGCCGATGCCTACGCCGGCCATTTCTTATCTGACAAGGACCTTTCGTGCCGATGCCGGGATTGTCATCAGTGCCTCGCACAATCCCTACTACGACAATGGGATTAAGTTTTTTGGGCCGGATGGTCTAAAACTTTCAGATGCCATCGAGCATGAAATCGAGGCGGAAATTGATGAGCCAATGACCACGGTGGATTCGGCACGGATCGGCAAGGCGACTCGTTTGATGGACGCTGCCGGCCGTTATATCGAATTTTGTAAAAGTACGATTGCCTCGCAGATGCAGTTTGGAGGTTTCAAGGTCATCGTCGATTGTGCCCATGGTTCGACTTACCATATCGCGCCTCACGTGCTGGCTGAACTGGGTGCGACCGTGGTCTCCATGGGGGTTTCACCGAATGGGTTCAACATCAATGAGGGGGTTGGTGCGACCAAGCCTGAAGCGCTGGCAAGGACCGTTCTTGATGAAGGCGCTGATCTTGGGATCGCTCTCGATGGGGACGGTGATCGCCTGATACTCGTTGACCATGAAGGAACGATCGTTGATGGCGATGAGATTCTTTTTATTATCGCCTCGGCCCGACTCGCTCAGGGCGAACTGAAGGGGCCGGTGATCGGGACGCTGATGACGAATCTTGGCCTTGAACATGCCTTGGCCCCTTTTGGCGTCGAGCTGAAGCGGGCGGCTGTCGGTGACCGCTATGTCATGGAAATGATGCTGGCGCATGACAGTACCCTTGGCGGCGAGAGTTCGGGGCATATCATTTGTCGAGATCGTATACCGACCGGCGATGGCATTGTGGCTGCGCTGCAGGTCATGGAGGCCATGCGGGCTTCAGAGAAAAGTCTCAGGGATTTGCGCTGCGGTATGGATAAATATCCTCAAACCCTTGTCAATGTTAGGACTAGGGAGCGAGTGAACCCAAATCAGATGGATTCCGTTAAGGCCTTAAAGGCGGAGGTAGAGCGTGAGCTCGGTGATCAGGGTCGGGTTCTCTTAAGATCATCCGGAACCGAGCCGCTGGTCAGGGTCATGGTGGAGGGGGCCGATGGCGACAAGGTAAAGCGGCTTGCTGAGCGCTTGGCCGATGGGGTCAGAGACGCTCTCGAGGAATAGTTCCCGAAATCTCGAAAATCTTGGGGCAACAGACTGATTACTCATGGGCCAATGGCGGGGGTTCTGGAGATTTGATTAAATAATCTCCAGAAAAACAATCACATTAGGTTGGAAGCCTAAACAATAATGGAGAAATCGGATGTCTAAAGGGCAAAACTTGCAGGATCCGTTCCTGAATGCATTAAGAAAGGAGCATGTTCCCGTCTCCATTTATCTGGTCAATGGGATCAAGCTTCAGGGTAAGGTTGATTCATTCGATCAGTACGTCATCATTCTGAAGAATGCGGTCAGTCAGATGGTCTACAAACACGCGATTTCAACGATTGTCCCCGCGCGTCAAGTTCGTTTGGCTCAAGGCCAGGAAGAGTTTGAGGAAGAGGTTGTCGATTGATTCTTAGTTCCATCCGAGGGTCGGTCTGTTCGATGACTGAGTCGGGGTATTGGATTGTTTGATCGTCCAAAGTCCGGCGAACGTGCGGTTCTGGTGTTTGGTGGCGAAGCGCAGGAGGAAGCGGTTAAATCCGAAATGCGTGAGCTTGCCTTGTCGGCCGGTGCTGTGCCCGTGGCTCTCTTATCAAGTAAGCGTCTCCATCCCGATCCCCGTTTCTTCATAGGAACGGGCAAGGTTGAGGAGTTGATGGAACTCATTCAAGAGTCGTCCGCGGAACTGGTCCTTTTCAATAATGCCCTGAGCCCAAGTCAGGAGCGAAACCTTGAAAAGGCGCTGAATGTAAGGGTCCTCGACCGGACGGGGTTGATTCTCGATATCTTCGCGCAGCGGGCGCAAAGCTATGAGGGTAAACTCCAGGTCGAATTGGCTCAGCTGCGTCATCTGTCGACCCGTCTGGTTCGGGGGTGGACGCATTTGGAGCGACAAAAGGGCGGTATCGGACTGAGAGGGCCGGGTGAAACCCAGCTGGAGACGGACAAGCGTCTGATCGGCCGACGGATTGCCCAGATCCAAAAGCGATTAGAGAAGGTGGATCGGCAGCGGGGACAGGGGCGGCGAGCGCGACGCCGTTCCGAGATTCCCGTCGTGGGTCTGGTCGGATATACCAATGCGGGTAAATCGACACTGATTAATGCACTGACTGGCGCTGGGGTCTATGCCGCGGATCAACTCTTTGCAACCCTTGATCCAACCCTCAAACGGTATACCTTGGGGCCCCACCAGCATGTCGTGTTGGCGGATACCGTGGGCTTTGTAAGAGACCTCCCTCACGAACTGGTGGCGGCCTTCAAGTCGACCCTCCAGGAAACGATAGAAGCCGACCTCTTGTTGCATATTATTGATGCCAGTGACCCTGAAATACTGGAAACCATGGATGAGGTCGAGCGCGTCATCGAGGACATCGGGGCGATTGAAGTTCCAAGAATCAAAGTGATGAACAAAATTGATCGGCTGGAGGCTCCGCGTGCGCGTATCGAGCGCGACGAGCGAGGCCACGTGACCGAGGTCTGGCTGTCTGCCGAGACGGGGCAGGGTCTCGATCAACTCAATGCGGCTTTGAGAGAGCTGTTTGGGCAAACAACAGTGACCCGGGACTTGCAACTCGGCCCGACAGATGGTCCACTTCGTGCCATGCTGTTTCGGGTGGCGACGATACTCTCCGATGAGCAGGATGAGACGGGCGGTTGGCGAATGCGTGTTGAGGGATCGCCTGACCGTCTGCGTTTTCTTGAACGGCGATTCGGTGCGCCAGAAATGCCAGCATGGAGTGGCCCTGATGCGTCCGTGCTTCCTGAGGCCTTCGCCTCAACGCTTCCTAGCCCCCAAGAATGAGGCTGTCGTGATTGACTATAAGCTGGAGAAATGTGATGTCCTGGAATGAACCGGGTGGCAACAAGAAAGATCCCTGGAGTGGTCGTGACAATGGCGCGACGCCACCGGATCTCGATGAGGTTTTAAAAGGCCTCCAAGACAAGCTTGGAGGTTTGTTTGGTGGCGGCAAGGGACCCCGCAGTGGGCCAGCCTCCGGGCAACTGATCGGGTTGGTTCTGTTGGTGCTCCTTGGGCTATGGAGCCTGACGGGGGTGTATGTGGTGGATGAAGGCAGTCGGGGGGTAGTGACCCGCTTCGGAGCCTATGTGGATACCACCTTGCCTGGGCTTCATTGGCATTTGCCGGCGCCGGTTGAAAAGATTGATGTGGTCAATTTAGAGCAGCAACGCTTTGTTGAGATCGGTTATCGGTCCGGGGGCCGACAGCAGTCACAGGGGGCGGTTCCGAAGGAAGCCTTGATGCTGACGCAGGACGAAAACATTATTGATATTCGTCTTGCAGTGCAGTACCAGATTAAGGATGCCAAGGCCTATCTTTTCAATGTCGCAGACCCTGATCTCACCCTGAAACAGGTTATTGAGAGTGCGCAGCGGGCGGTGATTGGCAAGAGCACCATGGATTTTGTCCTCACCGAAGGCCGCAGCAATATTGCTGATGAGATTAAGACGGAGATTCAGCAAACACTGGATGAATATGAGGCTGGGATCTCGGTCAGCAATGTCAACCTGGTGGATGCCCAGCCACCCGATGAAGTGCAGAACGCATTCGAGGATGCCATCAAAGCCCGTGAAGATGAGCAGCGCCTCAAAAATGAGGCCGAGTCCTATGCCAATGAGGTCGTGCCTAAGGCCCGAGGGGCGTCAGCACGTCTGGTCGAGGAGTCTGAAGCCTACCGACAGAAGGCGGTCGCGAGGGCGGAGGGTGAATCCTCCCGCTTCTTGAAGCTCCTAGCTGAATACGAGAAAGCCCCGGATGTGACCCGGGAACGGATGTACCTTGAAACCATGGGTGATGTCTTGGGGCAAACCGGTGCGATGGTGGTTGACGTCAAGAACAGCAATAACATGCTCTACCTTCCCGTTGATCGCTTATCGCGGACGCCAACCGACCCAGCCGCCCCCGCCACGCTCAATGGCGGGCAGGAAGTTCCGGCCCCGCAGGAAGGGCCTCAAGCAGGGAAATCAGCGCGATCGCAATCCACCCGGGGTCGCGACATCAGAGGGCCAAACCATTGAATAAGAATAGCTTAATGCTGGGTGTCGGTCTCCTGGCGGTGATTCTCCTCTTTACCATGACCTTTACTGTCTCAGAGACTGAAAAGGTCATTGTGCTCGAGTTTAAGAAAATCGTCGGCACTGATTACGATCCGGGGCTTCATCTAAAGCTCCCTTATCGTCAGGTGAAGAAGTTCGATGACCGTATCTTGACCTTGGAGTCAAAGCCGGAACGATTTTTGACGTCTGAAAAGAAGAACGTCATTGTCGATTGGTTCGTTAAATGGCGGATCAATGATGTGACCAAGTTCTATACCGCGGTGGCGGCTGACAAGGTTCAGGCCAATATCCGCCTAGATCAGATCACCAAGGATGCGATGCGGAATGAATTCAGTAAGCGGACCATCCGGGAATTGGTGTCATCCGATCGAGGCCGAATTCAAGATGCCCTCACCACCATGGTCTCCCCTGCTGTCGCGGGACTCGGTATTGAAGTCGTCGACATCAGGGTCATGCGGATTGATCTCCCCGATGAAGTCAGCTCCTCAGTCTATCGGCGGATGGAAGCTGAGCGTGCTCGGGTGGCGAGAGAATTCCGTTCACGTGGCGCCGAGGCGGCTGAGAAAATTCGTGCTGAAGCGGACCGAGAGCGCGATGTCTTGGTGGCCGAAGCCCAAAAGACGGCCGAAATCAATCGGGGTGAGGGGGACGCTGCGGCCTCTGATATCTATGCCAAGGCCTATGGGCGGAACAAAGAATTCTTCCAGTTCAATCGAAGTCTGATGGCCTATCGGCAAGCGTTCAAGGATGACCGAAGCCTCTTTGTAATGTCTCCAGACTCCGAGTTTTTCCAGTACTTCAAGAAAACCCGGTAACCCCTATCCGTTGCGCCCCCGTTGCCTTTAAGGGCCCGGGGGCGTTTGTGTGAAGGAAAGCTGGTGAGGTGGCCAGTGATCCATTACCATCACCTTCACTTAGGACTTTGCTGAACTTTTGAACATGTTGACCCACG
>JBEIRQ010000177.1:0-3924 GCA_040375885.1 Methylococcus sp. | reverse complement strand
TGATGAGGACAGATTCGGTCATTACGGTTCGGGATCTGACGTTGGCTTACGGAGACTTTGTAATCCAGAAGGATCTCAATTTTGAGGTTCGCCGGGGCGACATCTTTGTGATTATGGGGGGCAGTGGGTGCGGTAAGAGTACCCTCCTGATGCATCTCATCGGTCTTCAAAAGCCAGGTCATGGCGATATTTTTTACGGGAAAGAGCGTCTTTGGGGGGTGTCATCCGAGCAGCGGGAGCAGCTCCTAAGGAAGGTTGGCGTCCTTTTTCAAAGTGGGGCGCTCCTCAGTTCGATGACACTGGCCGAGAATATTGCCCTGCCACTCAAGGAGTTTACCGAGCTCTCAAAAAAGGAAATTGACCAAACGGTCTCCTACAAACTGGCCCTGGTGGGGCTTTCTGGGTTTGAGAGCTATTACCCTTCGGAGATCAGTGGCGGCATGCAAAAGCGTGCAGGACTTGCTAGAGCGATGGCTCTTGATCCAGAGATCCTCTTTTTTGATGAGCCATCCGCGGGCTTAGATCCCATCAGTGCCCAACTTCTCGACGAACTGATTCAAAGTCTTCGTGACAGTCTGGGTGCAACGATTATTATGGTGACTCATGAATTGGCCAGCATCTTTGCCATTGGAACCCATTCGATTTTTCTCGATAGCGAGGCTAAAACAGCGATTGCATTTGGTTCACCGGAGGAGCTGTTGAAAACATCCCATGATCCAAGGGTTTTGAAATTCCTGACCCGCGGCCACCCAGAGCAGGCTCATCGAGGGGGTCAGCATGAGTAGACCCGTGAGTTCGCTGGCGATCGGGGCTTTTCTGGTGGGTGGGGTCAGTTTGTTGGTGCTTGCCCTTTTGGTCTTTGGTGGCGGTCAATTCTTCAAGCCCAAGATCCATTGGGTGGTCTACTTCGAATCCTCTCTCAACGGCCTTAATCTAGGCGCTCCGGTCAAGGTGCAGGGCGTTCAAGTAGGGGTCGTCAAGGAGATTGAGCTTCAATTGGATGATGATCACCAGCAATTGATGAAGCCGGTGGTGCTTGAGATTGAGCCTTGGCGGCTCGCTTCTCCCGAGGGTATGGCCTATGACATCACTCACTTCAATGATCAAGAGCGATCTCTTGAACTTAAAAAGCTCATTGATGCAGGTCTTAGGGCCCGACTGGAGGTCCAGAGCATTCTGACCGGCCTCCTTTATGTTGATCTTGATTTTCATCGTGATCAGCCGGCTAGGCTTACCGGGCTCAGCTATAAAGACATGCCCGAAGTCCCCTCCATTCCGCCCACGGTGGATGAGGTGATAGCAACCCTTGAGGATGTCGTCAGAAAAATCAAGCAAATGCCGCTTGAGAGTATGGTCGAGGATTTGACGGTGACACTGAGGGATATTCGTCATTTAGTGGGCTCTGATGAGACGCATCAATCTCAGGTCGCTTTGGCCAAGTCCCTTGAAAGTGCGCAATCGCTTCTGAGTCGCCTTGAAAAGCAACTCCCGGTCATGGTGGAAGTCGTGGGCCGAGCCGCGGGCAGCCTTGATAAGACGTCCCTTGCATTTGGTGGGGCGGTCGAGGATATTCACCATCAGCTCGGGCCGATCCTCAAGGAGACAGAGCTCGCTCTGAAACATGCGAATGCGGCCCTGATGGCCTCTGAAGCCGCCGCATCGAATTTGGCGGAGGCCACCTCGAGTGATTCAACGCTCCAAGGGTCGCTGGTTGAGATTAACCGGACGGTTCAATCGGTCAGGCAGCTGACAGATTACCTTGAGCGGCACCCAGAATCACTCATTTTCGGGAAGCCGCCATGATGGCTGTGCTGGACTCCCTCGCCCCCTTGATGATCATTAAAAGCATCCTATGAAAATTCTGTTGCTGCGTTTGATGTTGCTGATGCCCTGGTTGGGGATGGCTGGTTGTTTCAGTCATGGCCCTGAAGATCAGTTTTATATGCTGAAAGCCGCCGACATCCCGACGAAGACGGGGTCGACCCATCAGCAAGGGCCGCTGTTGGGCCTAGGGCCCATCCGCCTGCCGGCCTATCTCGATCGTCCTCAGATGGTCGTGGCTTTATCACCCGAGACCTACCGTCTCGCCGAAGGCCATCGCTGGGCGGAACGGCTCGATCAAAATATTGCACGGGTCTCTATGGAAAATATCGGTGCCTTGCTTCCGGGATTTCGGATGATCCTTCATCCTTGGCCCCGGGAGCCAAAGCCGGATGTCCAAATGACCCTCGATATTCAGGAAATGCATGTGACGCCGGAGGGGCGGGTACTGATGCAGGCGCTTTGGTCTTTCAAGGGGCCTCAAAATCCACCACAGTCGTTCCGTTTTACCTGCAACGAACCGGCCTCAACCACGGATTTTGCCAAAATGGTCGAGGTTGAAGGCCTCTGTCTTGAGCGGTTGAACAGGGACATGGCAAAGTCCGTGCAGGAATTGCTCCATGAAGGGGTTCACTGATTCGATCCGGGGTCCAATGCGGCTCGGTGCAGCCTTCATGTGGGATGGTATCATTTGTGCTTATGGCGCCGAGGGCTGGTCACGCCTTCCTGCGTGTTCCAAATCCCCTATTTGGGTTGGGAGTCTGTTCTGGGTCCAACATGACCTCTAGAAATCATTGAGCGAATGATCCTTGCCCTATGAAGAACGGTATGAGTTCGGTTTATCGACAGGAGGCTTCAGCCACCATGCCTTATGGAATGGCGCCCGGTACCCCGTTGCCTCAGGGGGTCCATCTCACCAAAGATGGGGTTAACTTTGCCCTTTTTAGTCGGCATGCGATCCGTGTTTGGCTCCTTCTGTTTGATTCTGAGGATCGGGATCATCCAAGCCAAACCATCGAGCTGGATCGCCAGCACCATAAGACCGGCGACATCTGGCATATCGCGGTTCTTGGAGCCGGACGCGGGCTGATTTATGCGTTTCGCGTCGATGGGCCTGATCAGCCGGAGAAAGGTCACCGCTTTGATCCATCAAAAATTTTGATTGATCCTTGTGCGAAGGCGCTGATTTCGCCAAGACATCTCGATTTTGGGGCAATTTGTCGCTTGCCTAAGGGGGATGAGGCGTCTGTTGATGCCCCGGCGATCGTCAAGTGCCTGGTCACCGAGAATACGTTTGACTGGGAGGATGATCGGCCCCTTTATCATCCTTGGTCTGAACTGGTGATCTACGAGACGCATGTGCGCGGTTTCACCATCCATCCCTCATCAGAATCAAAGGCCCCTGGAACGTTTCTAGGTCTGATAGACAAGATTCCCTATTTGAAGTCTCTGGGGATCAATGCCATTGAATTGATGCCTCTGCAGGAATTCAACCCCTTTGAGGTCACCGCTAGAAACCCAAAGACCGGTGAAAGTCTGACCAATTATTGGGGCTATAACACGATTGCCTTTTTTGCGCCCTATGAGGGCTATGGTTCTAGGCTTTATCCCGGATGTCAGGTGGATGAATTCAAGACCATGGTCAAAGCCTTTCATAAAGCGGGTATCGAGGTTCTTCTGGATGTGGTCTTCAATCATACGGCCGAGGGCAATGAAACCGGGCCCACCCTGAGCTTCAGAGGCCTTGATAACAGCATTTACTACATGCTCGAAGACGACAGGCGCTTCTACAAAAATTATTCAGGGTGCGGAAATACGCTCAACTGTAATCATCCCGTGGTGCGTAACTTTATCCTCGAATGCCTGCGCTACTGGGTGATGGAGATGCATGTAGATGGTTTTCGCTTTGATTTGGCCTCGATTCTGGGTCGTGATCGTGATGGAAGTTTGGTGCCTAATCCACCTCTCCTCGAGCAGATCGCCGAGGATCCGATTCTGCGCGATGTGAAACTGATCGCCGAGGCCTGGGACGCCGGTGGCGCCTATCTCGTAGGCCGTTTTCCAGGCGAGCGATGGTCTGAATGGAACGGGCTTTATCGAGAT
>JBEIRQ010000286.1:0-2839 GCA_040375885.1 Methylococcus sp. | reverse complement strand
GCCTTTCGGCCATTCTCCTAGAAACTGATGGGACAATGAGCTTTTGGGCACTGCATCACCCAACTCCGACGCCCGATTTTCATGATTCAGAAGGCTTTTGCCTTTCGGTACCCTAAGCGCCTCAAACCTTCATCACCCAAGATCTCTAGACACCCTCATGAAGTTTGGTATAGACCGCCTCCTCGAAGAACCTCACCTCCAGAAACCTATAAAAGGCCAGCGCGTCGGGCTCCTGGCGCATCCGGCATCCATGACCCAAGACTTCCGTCATACCCTCGATGCCCTCGCGGCCCTTGAAGGGCTTGAGTTGACGGTCGCGTTTGGCCCTCAACATGGGTTACGGGGCGACAAACAGGACAACATGGTGGAATCTGAGGACTATGTGGACCCACAGCTTGGGATTCCGGTATTCAGTCTCTATGGCGATGTCCGAAGACCCACTCCCGAGATGATGAGCCACTTTGATGTTTTGCTCATCGACCTTCAGGATCTGGGATGTAGGATTTATACCTTCATCACCACCTTAAGGTACATGCTGGAAGAATCTGCGCGGCATGGCAAATCAGTCTGGGTTCTAGATCGCCCGAATCCTGCAGGTCGCCCGATTGAGGGATTAATTCTGAGAGAGGGCTTTGAAAGCTTTGTCGGCGCAGGTCCCCTGCCGATGCGTCATGGCCTGACCCTTGGCGAGCTTGGACACTGGTTCATCGATGAGCTTCGCCTTGATCTTGATTATGAGGTGATCCCGATGGCGGACTGGGCCCCGGATCAGCCCCCCGGCTATGGCTGGCCCCTTGAGGCGAGAAGCTGGATCAATCCGAGCCCCAACGCACCCAACCTCTCAATGGCAAGAGCTTATGCGGGCACCGTCATGCTGGAAGGGACGACCCTCTCGGAGGGGCGTGGGACGACGCGGCCGCTCGAACTTTTTGGCGCACCCAATCTCGACGCTGAACGCTTGCTCAAGGACATGCAGACACTCGCCCCCACCTGGCTTGAGGGCTGTCGCTTACGCGCCTGCTGGTTTGAACCGACCTTCCACAAACACGCAGGCCAACTCTGTTCTGGCCTACAGATTCATGTTGACGGCCCTTTTTATGCGCATGAAGCCTTCAAACCCTGGCGCCTGCAAACTCTCGCCTTTAAGGCGATCAGAAGGCTCTGGCCCGAATATGCGCTCTGGCGCGATTTTGGTTACGAATATGAATTCGATCGCCTGGCCATCGATCTCATCAATGGCAGCGACCTCATGAGACTTTGGGTCGATGACTCAGGCTCTGCGGTCAGTGATCTCGAATCCCTTCTGACTCACGACGAGGCCCTCTGGCGCGATCAGAGAGCCCCATACCTCCTCTATCCTTAAGTGGATGGTTCGAGAAAGTTGGCCATCATGTAAAAGGCCACACCGGGCAGTAACCCCGGCGGGCCCCACCAGGTTCCAAGGACTGTGCCGATCACCGCAATGGCAATAATCACAACCCCTAAAAATCGAAACTTCCCGCTCAAAGTACGGATGGGTGCCTTATTGGCTCCATCAAGGGCGTGCCCACACTGAGCGCAGGATTTCTGACTGGAATCATTCTGATAGGAACACGTTGGGCAGTGGGTCAACGCCATGCTCTCCTCCTCATTCGATATTATTGTTATTTATTCACTTAAACCCGCCTTAAGGTCTCTGGATCTTAATTCAGGTCATCATTTCGCCAATACTTTGCCCCCGTCACGCTGAGACCAATCAATGCGCCTTGTTGAGTCAGCTGATAGACGTTGATCCCTGGAGCCACATTGACGCCGGCTGCTGCAGCGCCTCCTTCGCTCTGACCCTTGGCTGCTGCCGACGCCCGACCACCAAATTCCCAGCCTGAACCAACAAAGTCCTCCATGGCCGAGACGGTATCAAAGACAAAGATCAAACGGAAGTTGGTGTACCCAAAGCCAAGTCCCGGCTGGAGCTCAAACATCTTCATGTAGGTTCGCTTTCCAGAGCGGTTATCAACAGCAACACCGTTGCCATGATCAAGCCCACCCCAAAGAATTTGGCCACCAGAGGCATCAAACACTGCATAGCCCGCCGCTTGTTGAACCCGACTCTTGGCGGCTGGATTCTCGAGGTAGAGTTTTGAAAGGCTATCCGCTTCCATGGATCGGAGCTGTTGCCGCTGATTCGCAACTGAACCTTCCAACTGAACGCCACACCCTGAGAGGGTCAGCATCAGCCACAATAATGTGATGATAGGTCGTCTCATCTTGTCCTGATGCCTCCATGATGGCGATGGGTTATACAACGTTGGGGAGCCTCACACCCTCTCAAACATAGCGAGAAGGCGCGAGGTAGAGACCCACCCCCTATTTCTCGAGGTAATAGGTATTGGGCAAAAAGCCAGCGTTCTTGCTATTCTGGATTTGCGTCATGGCATGCTGCTTTTCCTGATCACGGATACAGGCCGTCATCGCCTTGGTATCTGGCGCTACACCCTTGGCCTTACACGCCTTTTGATTCATTTCGTTCTGCAGCCTCAAGCCCTCCTCAAAAGCTGAATCTGCCTCATCCTTGCTATGCCCCCAATATTTACAGTCCGCATCCGCACAAAAACGTCGGCACTCAGGACTATTCTGGGTATAGCCCTCATCAGGCTTAGTACATACTGAGCTACAACCACCCATCAAAAGCGCACCGGCCAAAATCGATAACAAGGGAAGGGAAGGGATTTTCATGAAATGTCTCCATCGGTCATTGAAGTGGCTCGATGTTATATGAAATCTAAAGACGGCGTCACCCGCCTTTCCGAAAATGGTCGGCCCCACTTAAACACCAATATGGCCCAGCCCGGATCGATGG
>JBEIRQ010000013.1:0-14256 GCA_040375885.1 Methylococcus sp. | reverse complement strand
GGGCCCTCGTTATAAAGCCCGCCCAGGTGGTTATCTGCGTATTCTAAAATGTGGGTTACGCGCCGGTGATGCCGCGCCTATGGCCTATGTAGAATTAGTTGATCGAGCGGAATAATCCTCTTGATCATCTCCAAAAAAGGCCCTGCATGTCAGGGCTTTTTTTATGGGCCCGGCAGGTCCCTCGAAGGTATCTCTTCGGCCTTTGTCCGCCTTGAAGTTGAAAAGAGGGCTTTAGGAGGCGCTAGAATGTTATTGGGTGCATCTTATTGTCTACTTCATTGGTTTGAGGAGGAAGCGCTCATTGTCACCTGATCCCTTTGTAGCCCAAGCAACGTGCCCGAAGATTATGGGCATCTTGAATCTGACACCCGATAGTTTTTCAGATGGCGGAACCTATGGGGACCCCACCTCCGCACTGAAGCACGTTCTTAAAATGCGGGGTGAAGGTGCTGATGTCATTGATATTGGCGGTGAATCGACCCGCCCTGGCGCCTTGCCGGTTGATCCAGATGAACAATGGCGACGGGTTGGATCGATCTTCACGGCCTTACGCAGGGATGAGGAGCTGTCGACCATTCCCCTGAGTATCGATACCTCATCGAGTTGGGTGGCTGAGAGGGCGATCGCTCAGGGGGCTCGTATCGTCAACGATGTCTCCGCAGGTCAGCGGGATCCTGAGATCCTTGAGGTAGTCGCTAACAGCGAGGCGACCATGGTTCTGATGCACCTTAAGGGTCTGCCCTTCAACATGCAGCAGGCGCCTTTTTATGAGGATGTAGTGACCCATGTGATTGAGGCGCTCCTTGATCGCGTGGAGGTGGCGATCCATCGGGGTATTCCGAAGGGGCGTCTCATGATTGATCCTGGTATTGGTTTTGGTAAGACGCGGGAACATAATCTTCTTCTGCTTCACGCCCTCCCTCAATTCGTCGCCTTAGGTTATCCGGTTTTGCTAGGCTGTAGCCGAAAGCGCTTCATGGGCGCCATCGTTGATGATGACCAACCACGAGAGCTCCTCGGTGCAACGGTCGCGACGACCGCGCTCGGCGTTCAGGCAGGGGTTCACATGTTTCGTGTTCACGATGTAAAGGCTAATTATCAGGCGGCATTGGTGGCGCACGCCATCCGCCAAGCGGCATGAGGGTCTGGCCGGTGCTCAGGGCTATTTCTGGCGTTGAACAGGAATGAAGTCGCCGGTTCGATCGATTCGATTGTCGGCGCTAAGATAGATCAGGCGCGGTTTAAACGCCCCAATCTCCGATGCATCGTAGGCCCCATAGGCACAGATGATCAGAATGTCCCCAGGCGCAGCCAGCCTAGCTGCCGCCCCATTGACTGAAATGATCCCGGAATGATCCTCAGCCCGAATCGCATAGGTGACTAGGCGGGCACCGGTGTTGACGTTATAGAGATGGATCTGTTCGTATTCATGGATCCCCGATTGATCCAGGAGATGGCCATCGATGGCGCATGAACCTTCGTACTCCAGTTCCGAGTGGGTCACCCGGGCACGGTGGAGTTTGGCTTTCAGCATCGTTGTCAGCATTCTTGAGCGCCTGTAATCAAAGACCAAGAGCGGAATTATCTATAAAATCGGGCTCTCTCGCAATCATCTCGAGCTTCAGAGTGCCTCAGAGAAGGAACCGCTCACCCTCCTGTGGGTGGTCGATCAGGTGTCCAACGCTGGGGAGGCCTGTTGTAATTTGCTAAGATGAGACCTTAAAACCAAGGGAGATGCATCATGGGAATTGGTATCTGGGAACTGCTATTGCTGTTCATGATTGTCTTGTTATTGTTTGGAACGAAGCGTCTTCGAAATATCGGTGGTGACCTTGGTTCTGCGATTAAGAGCTTTAGATCGGCCATGCATGATCAAGATCCCGTCGAAAAGCCTCAGCCACCGGCCCCCGAAATCGCTCAAGAAGACGATAAGACGAGCGCTAAGGACGCTTAGGCGCCATGTTTGATGTGGGGTTTAGTGAGCTACTGCTCATTGGGATCGTCGGCCTTGTGGTGTTTGGGCCTGAAAGGTTGCCGCGGTTGGTTCGAGAGGTCTCTGGATGGATTCATAAAATTCGAACCGTTGTTCATTCTGCAAAGTCTGAAATTGACCGTGAGTTCCAGCTGATAGAGCTTCGAGAAGCCATGGAGGCCAAGCGTCTTAAGTTCCAGCAAGAGGTGGAATCGATGACGATCGCCCCGGAAGAACCAGTCGCTTCGGCGCCATTGTCTTTGGAGCCCCCCAAAATAGAGTCTGAGAAACCTGATGCTGAGACGTAAGGACACCCTGAAGGATGATGGGGAGCAACCTTTTATAGCGCATCTCGTTGAGCTTCGTGATCGTCTCATTCGTTCTATCGTGGTGGTTGCTCTCCTCTTTGGAGGGCTCTCATTTTGGGCCAATGACCTCTATGCCCTCTTGGCGGGCCCCTTGACCCGCCACTTGCCGCCGGGGGCTCAAATGATTGCTATTGGGGTGGCATCACCCTTCCTTGCACCTTTAAAGCTGACGCTTTTTGTGGCTTTGGTTCTTGGGGTCCCCTATCTTCTTTATCAGGCGTGGGCCTTTATTGCCCCGGGTCTTTATCAGCATGAAAAGAAGCTGGCACTGCCGCTCCTCGTGGCCAGCATTCTGCTCTTTTATGGCGGTATGGCGTTTGCCTATTTCGTGGTCTTTCCCTTGATCTTTCAGTTCATGGTCATGACGGCCCCGAAGGGGGTGGCCGTGATGACGGATATCAACCAGTACATGGATTTTGTGCTCACCCTCTTTATCGCTTTTGGGGTCTCCTTTCAGGTACCCATTGCAACGATCCTTCTGGTGGTCTCAGGGCTTGTTACCCGGGAGTCGATTGCGGACAAGCGGCCCTATGCCATTGTTTTTGCTTTTGTCATTGGGGCGGTCCTGACCCCGCCCGATGTGGTTTCGCAAACGCTGATGGCGGTTCCAATTTGGATTCTGTTTGAGCTTGGGCTGATCTTTTCACGCTTATTTGTCAAAGACACGGTGCCTTTAAGCTGATGTTCTCCCATAAAAAAACCCCGATAAACGGGGCTTTTTTATGGTGAAGGATCCGGGGTTCTATTTGACTCTTGTCAGTTCCTTGCTTTCGCTGTCGAAATGGCAGATGCCGGCGACGAAATAACCGCACTCAGGGGATTGTTCTACCTTGGCGCCATCCGTGGTCAGCTGAACTTTGAGCGCACAATGCTTCGTTTCTCCTTCAATCTGCTTCTTGATAGTGATCTCGTTGTCACCAGTTTTTTTCGCATCTCCTGAGACTTCCGCTTCGCAGGGCTTGCGGTCGGCTTCAGTGGCGCCATTGGGTTCAAAATTCACATCCATACTGCCACTGAGATCATTACCGACCTGGGTGATTTTAAGATGTTGGACGTGGTTGCCGTCCTTCCGGATGTAATGCTCGGTGGCGGCCATAGCCGACATTGAGACCAGGAAGGTCACTAAGGCAAAGAAGATATTTTTCATAATGATTCTCTGTAAAGGGTGATCAAAATAAGGGGGTGTTAGTCGCGGAGCAGTTCGTTGATGCCCACCTTGCTCCTCGTTCTTTCATCGACTTGCTTAATAATCACAGCACAATAGAGGCTGTGACTGCCATCTGAAGCGGGAAGGTTTCCGGAAACCACCACGGAGCCTTTTGGAATCCTGCCATAACTGATCTCCCCCGTCATCCGGTTGTAGATCTTGGTGCTCTGGCCGATATAGACACCCATGGAGATGACCGAACCCTCCTCGACAACGACGCCTTCCACCACTTCAGAGCGGGCACCGATGAAGCAGTTATCTTCAATGATGGTAGGACCCGCCTGGAGAGGCTCGAGGACCCCGCCGATACCGACACCGCCCGAGAGGTGCACATTCTTGCCGATTTGAGCGCAGGAGCCAACTGTTGCCCAGGTATCGACCATTGTCCCTGAATCGACATAGGCCCCGATATTGACAAAAGAAGGCATCAAAATCACCCCAGAGGCGATATGCGCACCACGCCGAACGGCGGCTGGAGGGACAATACGAACCCCCCTTGCCGCAAAATCTTCCGGTGAATAACTGCTGAACTTTGGCTCGACCTTGTCGAAATATTTGGTTTCAGAGCCTTCCATCACGCGATTGTCAGTGACCCTAAAGGATAAGAGGACCGCCTTCTTCAGCCACTGGTTGACGACCCAGTCACCCCCTACTTTTTCTGCGACGCGGGCCTTACCCTGATCGAGGAGGTGAAGTGATTCTTGGATGGCGTCACGCACTTCTTTACTCACCGTGGTGGGACTGATCTGAGCGCGGTCTTCAAAGGCAGCGTTAATGATGTTTTCTAGTGACATGTTGATGCTTAAAAGGAAGGGTTTAAATGGATAAAACGGGTGATCCTATGCGCGGCCTCAAGACACTGATCGAGGGGAGCGACGAGAGCGAGCCGAATATGGCTTTGCCCTGGATTCATGCCATCGGCCTCCCTTGAAAGGAAGCTCCCTGGGAGCACCGTCAGATGCTCTTTTGCAAAGAGGTCTCTGGCAAAGCGTTGATCATCGCCGCCGATATCAGGCCAGAGATAAAAACCCGCAGGAGGGATTTCGATCTCCATGACGCTTGAAAGGATCTCAGCGACCGCCTTGAATTTCTCCCGGTAGAGGGCTCTGTTCGCTACCACGTGATTTTCATCGCGCCATGCCGCGATGCTCGCATGCTGCACCGGGATCGATAAGGCAGCGCCATGGTAGGTTCGATAGCGAAGAAAGGGGGTCATCAAGTCGGCATCGCCGGCGATAAAGCCTGAACGAAGGCCGGGTGCGTTGGACCTTTTAGAAAGGCTGTGAAAGACGATGCAACGTTTAAAAGCGGTATTGCCCATCCCATGGGCGACCTCTAGAAGGCCTTCCGGCGGATTTTGTTCATCGTTGTAGAGTTCAGAGTAGCACTCATCAGAAGCGACAACGAAATCAAACTTCTCAGCGAGGTCAAGGAGCTTAGCCATCTCCGTGGCAGGCAGGATGGCTCCAGTTGGATTTCCAGGGGAACACAGGTAGACCAACTGGCATTCGTTCCAGATCACATCAGGAACGGCATCGAAGTTTGGGAGATAGCCGGTTTCTCGCGTGGTATTCAGGAACGTCGGCGTGCCACCAGCCAAGAGCGCTGCCCCTTCATAGATCTGATAGAAGGGATTGGGCATGATCACCCTGGCCGCCCGCGTGGGATCAATCAGCGCTTGTGCGAAGGCGAAGAGGGCTTCACGGGTGCCGCTGCAGGGAAGGATCTGATGTTCAGGGTCGATGGCTCCAGTGGGAAGCTTGAAGCGACGACAGAGCCACTCGGCGATCGCACCGCGAAGTTCAAGGAGACCCTTGGTCGCCGGGTACTGGGTCAAGCTATCGAGATGATGGGCCAGAGCCTCTTTAATCAGGTCGGGTGTTGGATGCTGTGGTTCACCCATCGACAGGGCGATGTGATCAAGGTGCGAAGGTGGCGTCAGTCCCGCCTTCAGTCGGGCCAGCCGCTCAAACGGATAGGGCTGGAGACGGTCCAGAAGGGGGTTCATCGATTGAAAGGGGGGGAGGGGTGAACTTTGAAGGATCTGATTTTTTTTGAATTATAGGCTAAACGGTTGGGTGTCACCACATCCTCTAGGGGCCCTGGGCGAAGCTTCGGGGCCCTAGAGGAGAGGCTCATTCCTTAGCTCCTTCGGGTTAAAAGGAAGGGGACCACTTCATCGATCGCGATCTCGATGGCTTCCTGATCCTTCCGTCCCTTGTATTCCGCTCTCCCGGTTTCGAGAAGTCGATCGCTGAGGACAATTCGATGGGGGATCCCGACCAATTCCATATCGGCAAACATGACCCCAGGCCGTGCCTTCCGATCATCAAAGAGGACCTCGAGTCCTGCCTGTTTCATAGCCTCGTAAAGGCGCGTGGCGGCTTTTTCAAGGGTTTCCGAGGTGGCCATGTTGATGGGCGTCAGCGCGACTTCGAATGGAGCTAGGGCCATAGGCCAGATGATCCCCCGGTCATCGTGATTCTGTTCGATCGCAGCGGCTACAACGCGGGAGACACCAATCCCGTAGCAGCCCATGGTCAGCACTTGATTTTTGCCCTCTTCATTGAGGACGGTCGCGCCCATGGCCTCTGAGTATTTGGTGCCGAGCTGGAAGATATGACCGACCTCAATACCGCGGGCTATTCGAAGGGACCCTTGCCCGTCGGGGCTTGCGTCTCCTTCGGTGACCAAGCGAAGGTCTTTCATTTCAGGCAGCGGCAGATCGCGACCGAAATTGACGCCTTGAAAGTGGCGGCCATTCTGATTGGCGCCACACGTAAAATTAGTCAGTGAACCCACGCTGAAGTCGGCAATGATCGGAATCTCAAGGCCTCTGGGTCCGACCGATCCTGGGGCACATTGCGCGGCTTCAAGGACTTCGGCTTCGCTAGCAAATTCGAGGGGGCTCGCCACGGCCTCGATTTTTGAAGCTTTAACGGGATTCAATGCGTGATCCCCGCGTAAAAGAAGGGCCACAACGCCGCCAGCCGACCCTTTAACGATCAAGGTCTTGACGATTTTTTCAGGGGGTATCGAAAGGAAAGCGCTGACCTCCTCGATGCTGTGTTGGCCCTGCGTTTCAACGGTACTCAAGGGGACCTCAGGATCCTGACCCATGGGGAGGGCTTTGGCTTCCGCCATTTCGACGTTGGCGGCGTAATCACTTTGATCGGAAAAGGCGATGGCATCCTCCCCTGAATCAGCAAGAACGTGGAATTCGTGAGACAGGCTGCCGCCAATGGCTCCGGTATCCGCTAGCACGGCTCTAAATTCAAGCCCGAGACGCTCAAAAATGCGGGAATAAGCCCCATACATGGTCTCGTAGGTCTCATTGAGGGAGTCTTGGGTCATGTGGAAGGAGTAGGCATCCTTCATGAGAAATTCCCGGGCCCGCATCACCCCGAATCGAGGGCGAATTTCATCGCGGAATTTACTCTGGATTTGGTAGTAGGTCAGCGGAATCTGCTTATAGCTTTTGATCTCGTTTCGAACCAGATCGGTAATGATTTCCTCATGGGTCGGCCCAAGACAGAAATCGCGCTGATGGCGATCCTTAAAGCGACAAAGCTCGGGACCAAAAATATCCCAGCGCCCGGAATCCTGCCAGAGTTCCGCGGGCTGAACCGAGGGCATCAGCACTTCAAGGGCGCCAGCCCGCTCCATTTCTTCACGGACGACCTGCTCTACTTTTCGAAGGACACGAAGCCCGAGGGGTAACCAGTTATAGAGCCCAGCGGCCAATTTACGAATTAAACCGGCCCGGATCATCAATTGGTGGCTGATGATCTCGGCGTCTGCGGGGGTTTCCTTGACGGTGTTAAGAGGGAATTGGCTGGTGCGCATGGGAGTGATCTGAATCGTGTCGAATGAGGGACTAAAGACCACTATTGTAGCGGGTTTGAGTCTTAAAAGACCGTCGGTGGCATGGGGGAGGTTCGGACTGTAATCGGTGTATCATGCGGTATGTGGTTCCAGAAAGAGATAGTCCTCAAACCAAGACCCCGTGGCTTTCATTGGGTGACCGCCGAGGTTTTGGCTCAGCTCCCCGAGATCCAAGGCCTCTCGGTGGGTCTTGCCCATTTCTTCCTTCAGCACACCTCAGCCTCCCTCACCCTCAATGAGAATGCCGACCCTGATGTTCGGCGTGATCTTGAGGTCCATCTTAATCATCTCGTCCCTGATGGTGCCCCGCATTTCATCCATGTTCTCGAAGGGGATGACGACATGCCCGCGCATGTCAAAAGTAGTCTCCTTGGGGTGAGTCTTCTGATCCCGGTTCAAGACGGGCGCTTAGCACTTGGAGTCTGGCAGGGGATTACCTTGGGTGAACATCGGGATCATGGGGGTCGTCGGCGTCTTATCGTGACCCTTCAAGGCGAATGAGGACTCCCTGTTTAGAGGTGGACCTTGGTCTCAAGGCCGAGTCCCCTCGCAGCCTCTCCATAGGCCTCAAGGACTTCGAGGGTCACCGGGCTGATGTCTTCTGCGCCAGGCTGAAGCGGTGTTCTGGCAAGGCCATAAATCAGGACGCCAGCCAATTCAATGCCTTCATCCAGTGCGCTTTGAAGGAAGTCGCGGTAAGCGACTTGTTCTTTAGCTGAGGGTGCCTCGCCCGCGATGGCCACCACACACGTTTGAATGAAGGTGGGGCAAAGTCTTGCTGCTGCCTTGAGGTTTTCAAGAACGGTTTGTGGGGTCATTTGAATGAGGTTAATGGCGGCCATGCCTTCTGTGGTGGCGCTATCCAGCTTGAACCAAACTTCACCGCCAAGTTCACCCCAATGCGCAAGCGCCTGCTGAACCTTATCGCGCCGCATCAAACTGCCGTTGCTAATGAGGACCAGCTTTATTTTCCCAAGGAGATCGTATTCTGCAAGGATTCGACCGATCAGACCAATGACCTTCGGAAGTTCTTTGGAGCTGGTGGGTTCGCCGTTCCCTGAGAGGGCAATATCGCGAATGGCACGCTGATCTTTTGGGAGTCCATGGCGCTCGAAGAATTCACCACTGGCGACCGCTTCAAGCAGTGAGCGAAATTCAACATCGAGTCGCTCAAGATCAATCAAAGGTCCTGACCCTCGTTGAAGGTTAGGGACCTGACAATACCTACAGGCCCAGTTGCAGGCATTATTGGGGTTGAGGTTAATGCCGATCGAGAGTCCACCTGAGCGCCTTGAGAGAACAGGGTAGACATAGAGAAGTCCCGCGCTATCGCGGCGATGATCAAAGATCGTTAGAGGGGGCATCAAGGTTCCTTGGGTTTCTGGGGATGACTGTGGATGGGTGGTGCCTGGGGCTTTTCTATGAGGGTCTCTCTGGGTTAGGCTAGAGCCTCTTTTTAGTCTGATACATCAGGTCAAAATTTCCGAGGCAGGCTCCTTCATGACGTCGATTCATCATCCAAAAAATATCTTAGTGGTCGGTGGTTGCGGCTATATTGGATCACATATGGTCAAGCACTTGATGGCCATGGGGCATCGGGTGGTGGTCGCGGATAATTTATCAACCGGTTACCGTGACGCCGTTCCAGAAGGGGTCTTGGTCGAGCTTGATATCGCTGATGAAGTGGCTCTCGATCGCCTTTTTGCTCGCGAAGGGATCGATGCGGTGCTTCATTTTGCCTCCTTCATTCAAGTGGGGGAGTCGGTGACGGCGCCCGCTAAATACTATGAGAACAATGTCTCTGCGACACTGGTCCTTTTAAAGGCGATGGTTCGGGCGGGGGTTCTTCGTTTTATCTTCTCATCGACGGCTGCGGTTTATGGCACCCCGGTGCGGGTTCCAATCGATGAAGATCACCCCAAAGCGCCGATTAATCCCTATGGCCATTCGAAATGGATGGTCGAACAGATACTTCGGGATTTTGATCGTGGTTACGACCTCCATTCAGTGTCTCTTCGCTATTTTAATGCGGCAGGTGCTGATCCCGAAGGCGATTTAGGGGAGCGCCATGAGCCTGAGACTCATCTGATCCCTTTGATTTTGCAGGCGGCCTCGGGTCGACGACCATCGATCACCGTCTATGGCGAGGATTATGAGACACCCGATGGGACCTGTATCAGGGATTACATCCACGTTAAGGATTTAGTGAAGGCCCATGTCTGTGCCCTTGATTACCTTTTAGCGGGGAGGCCCACCGCGGCCTTTAATCTCGGTAATGGCAATGGCTTCTCCGTCCGTGAGGTCATTAAGGCGGCTGAGGAGGTCTGTGGCCATTCGATCCCAGTGGTCTATGGCGATCGGCGAGAAGGTGACCCCGCCCGCTTGGTTGCAGATTCAGGTCAGGCACAGGAGGTTCTTGGCTGGAAGCCAGAACTTGGGGATCTCCATGCCATTGTGGCTGATGCCTGGCGGTGGGAGCAGCAATGGCCTTGGAGCTAAGAGCCTCTGGTCTGATCGATCCAAAAAGGGAATCCATAAGGTTTTTCATGATCAAGTCCAAAAGCAATCGGCGCTTTCCCGCTCTCTTGGGTGTCGGCCTCGTGCTGAGTTCTTTATTCTTGGGGTGTGCTCCGCTTAATCAGGATATTCAGGGGGATTTGAGTACCGATCCCAAAACTTGCGTGAATGGTCATCGCTATCTGCCCTTTACCAATGGGACGGATGAGGCCTTTACCCCTGAAGGGAAGGAGATTCCATGTGTGACCCCATCTCCCCCTGTGGCCCCCTAGCCACTTGGAAGGCTTCGTGTGGCTGCCACAAATGCGTGTTAAATTCGATCACCAAGGGCCTCGATGAGGGAGGTTCATGTTCTCCTTCATCGGTTCCACTGGAACCTTGTCGTTTTTTGAAAGCGATCCTGAGGTGTGATGCATCTAAGTGGCCGTGATGTTCATCGATGGAGCCTCCCCCCTTTGGGTGAGCGGTTGATCGGCGCAATCCCCAGGAGACCGTCTCTGGATCTTCTCTCCACCCCTTGGACCTCGCTCTCAAAGTCCAGATATCCGGGATATCCTTCCGCCCCCCTATGGGGTGGGTTTTTTTAGAATCCAGCATCTCGTTCGAAGTCCACCTGCTATGGTTTCCTTGAAAGACTCCAATAACAGTTTTCGGCGCCGCCTTAAGCTTGCTTCACGCATTCTTATCGGGAAGGCCGCGGTGCCATTGGCTGAGGCTGACGCCGAAGGGCCTCTGGCTGATCGTCTCAAGGACGAGGTCATCATCGAACGGCTCCAAGCTAAGCTCTTGGATGATTATGATGAAGAGCTGGAGATGGAGGTTGATGATCATCCGCCGGGCGGAAAGGTCCGATCCCCGCGCCTTTCGGGGGAGGATCCTGTCTTTAGGCGGCAATATTTTCAAGAGCTTTTCAGGCTGCAGGGGGAGTTAGTCAAACTTCAGGACTGGATTGCAGCGACGGGACAAAAGGCGGTCATCCTCTTTGAGGGTCGCGATGCCGCGGGTAAAGGGGGGGTGATCAAGCGGATCGTTCAGCGTCTTGACCCAAGGGTCTGTAGGACCGTGGCCTTGCCGGCGCCCAGCGATCGTGAGCGAACCCAGTGGTACTTTCAGCGTTACGTCTCCCATTTACCCGCGGCGGGTGAAATGGTCTTGTTTGATCGCAGCTGGTACAACCGAGCCGGCGTCGAGCGGGTCATGGGATTCTGCAACGATGCAGAATACGAGGAATTCTTTCGCTCCGTTCCGGAATTTGAGCGAATGCTGGTTCGCTCAGGTACGAAGGTCATCAAATACTGGTTCTCGATCACCGATGAAGAACAGCGGCTTCGCTTTTTCAGCAGAATTCATGATCCCTTGAAGCAATGGAAGCTGAGTCCAATGGACCTCTATGCACGAAGCCGATGGGAGCAGTACACCGAAGCCAAGGAAGTCATGATGGAAAGAACGCATATCCCGGAAGCGCCCTGGTGGGTCGTCCAGGCCGTCGATAAAAAGAAAGCGCGGCTTAATTGCATTCATCATCTCTTAAGTCAGTTTTCCTATCAGGAAATTGAGCGGCCACCGATCGAGTTGCCGGAGCGGGAACATCATCCCGACTATCAGCGGCATCCGGTTATACCGGACATGATGGTTCCAGAGATCTATTAAGCCGCTATCGGCCAAAAGACGATGGTATGGGAGGTCTTTCGTTGATGATCTGTTGATTTGCAGCGAGATGTGACCCCGGGGGGGTGCTGACGCCTTTCAGGTTCTTGTTGCCGTTATCTGTAGGGGCGGCGGGGATAACAGCCGCCCCCAAGCCGTTTGACTGCCCTATTCATCCCCGCCCTAAATCGCGGGGCTTTTCGCGGATTCCGGTACATAAATAATTAAACTCCATATGGTAAAAAGGAACCTCGTTTTTGTAACGGTTGCCAGCAGAAGGGCGGCAGCTTCTTTTTGACCCCATCTCATTCACATCCTCATGAATCGATCCTCCGACCGGAAGCTCTTTGTGCTCGACACCAATGTGCTTATGCATGACCCGGCGTCTTTGTTCCGATTTCAGGAACATGATTTATTTATTCCGATGATTGTCCTTGAAGAACTCGATCAGTGTAAGAAAGGCCTCTCAGATATCGCGAGAAATGCGCGCCAGACGAGCCGCTTTTTGGATGAATTGATCGGCCGGACCATGCTTTCGGAGATTAGAGATGGCATTCCCTTGAGTCGTCTTGAGGTCGCGAAACAGCAAAATGAAGGATGTTCTGGGCGTCTTTTTTTTCAGACGAATCGATTGGAGTCGGTTCTCCCAGATGATATGCCGGGGAATCTTCCAGACAATTCGATTCTTGCTAGCACGCTGGCACTGGTCAGAGATGATGCAGAGCGGCAGGTTGTCCTCGTTTCAAAAGATATTAATCTTAGGATTAAGGCGTCGGTTCTCGGTTTAATTGCCGAGGATTATCACAACGACCAGGTTCTAGATGACATCAGCCATCTCTACAGTGGCGCCCAGCAGTTGCCGAATGATTTTTGGGAGACCCATGGCAATTCGATGGAGTCTTGGAAAGATCCAACGGGTCGGACTTTCTATCGGGTTTCAGGTCCTTTGGTGAAGTCCTGGCACATTAACCAGTTTATTTATCTCGATAATGAATCGGACTTCGAGGCCATTGTTCGCTCTAGAGAGAATGGCACGGCTGTTCTTGAGTTGGCCAAGGATTACCGAACTCCCCAGCATGCGGTTTGGGGGATCCAGGCGCGCAACCGAGAGCAAAATTTTGCACTCAATGTCCTGATGGACCCATCAATTGATTTTGTCACCCTGTTGGGGACGGCAGGCACCGGGAAGACCCTCTTGACGCTTGCGAGTGGACTGATGATGACCCTTGAAGGGAAGGGCTATCGGGAGATTATCATGACCCGAGAGACCGTCCCCTTAGGGGAGGACATCGGCTTCCTGCCGGGCACGGAAGAAGAAAAGATGACCCCTTGGATGGGCGCGCTTCACGATAATCTCGAACTTTTAAGTGGCGCTGACCCTGTGAACAACACGCAGTGGGAGCGGGGGGCTACTCAACAGCTACTGATGAGTAAGATTACGGTTCGTTCGCTTAATTTTATGCGGGGACGCACCTTTCTCAACCGATTTATCATTCTCGATGAGTCGCAAAATCTGACCTCGAAACAGATCAAAACGCTGATCACGCGCGCAGGCCCTGGAACCAAGATTGTCTGTCTTGGGGATATTGCCCAGATTGATACCCCCTATCTTACAGGGACCACCTCCGGTCTGACCTATGCGGTTGATCGCTTTAAGAACTGGCCACATGCCGCGCATATCAGTATGCGGAGGGGTGAGCGATCTCGCCTCGCTGATTTTGCGGCTGAAGTCCTTTAGACTTAAAAAAACGGTATCTACTCAGCGTAAAAAAGTAGAAATAAGTGAAAATAAAGCTTAACAAGGTTTTTCGCTCGAAAAGCCGTTTTTTTGGTTCAGCGATCGCATCGTCTTAGGTTCTTTGTCCGCGCTTCTTTCGCTATCTCTCCGGGCGTTTTGACATCCCTAAAATGCCTGCTCGCCCCGCCCATCGGATCGGCCGTCTGACGGGCCCTCAGGAGGTCAAAATCGACTTTTAAAACCGGCCTTAAATAACCGTAACTTCAAAATCTTCAGAAGGTTACGGGTTTGACCATCGACAATATCGACGTCAAGGAAACACTCAAGCGCGTTCAGGTGCTGCTCGATGAAGAGCCCAATCTCTCGCCAGCCCTGCGATCGACTCTCGAGGCCCTCATTCTCGTCGTTCAGCTCATGGTCGGCCGCCTCAGCCTCTCAAGCCGCAATAGCAGCAAGCCTCCATCAACCGATCGCTTCCCCACCCGCAAAAAAGCCAAAGAGGGGGAAGCCAAAAAACCGGGTGGGCAAAAGGGCCGTGTTGGCGTCACCCTCAAGAAGATTGAGGATCCCGACCGTATTGAGAACCTGCCCGTCGATCGGAGCACCCTCCCGTAGGGAGAGTACAACCGAGGTCGGCTGCGAATCCCGAAAGGTCTTTGACATTGAGATTCAGCGCGTTGTGACTGAGTACCGCGCCCAGATTCTCGAAGATGCTAAGGGGCGACGTTTTACCGCCCCTTTTCCTTCCGATGTTTCCAAGGCCGTTCAATACGGGAATGGCGTCAAGGCTCAGGCGGTCTACCAGTCTCAATACCAATTGATCCCCTCTAACCGGGTTCAAGAGTACTTTCGTGATCAACTCCAGTTACCGATCAGCCAGGGCTCCGTCTTCACCTTCAATCAAGAGGCCTATGCCGCTCTG
>JBEIRQ010000224.1:0-3329 GCA_040375885.1 Methylococcus sp. | reverse complement strand
TTATTACCCATCATCATTTGTGGCCTTACTTTGGCTAGTGGGGTTGTTAACGGGGCAGTGTCATCGGATTCTTCTGAAAACGCTGATTCTGGCGTCACTAAGGTTGAAACCCCAAAGCCCGAGTCATTTTCAACGACGGCGCCAACGAATCAAAAGAGCCAAGCAGCCCCACAAGAGAAATCACCGGAAGCTCCAAAGAGCCCAGCGGATTTCTGCAGGGAACATACCTGCTGAGACCGGATAAGCCCATCCTATTTGAATGATTCAGGAGAACATCTAATGAGACATATTGTTCGCGCAAAACTACTTTTGACGACGATGGTAACGGTCATGATCAGCCCTTCTTGGGCCGCTTCAGGCAGTCCAAGCTGGGACTACAAGAATCAATCTTGGGGCCAAATTAAGGATAGCTCCTCCACCAATCCCGTGCCACTGAATTATCCCTATGCGACCTGTGGCATCGGTAGAAATCAGGCGCCGGTTAACATTACGGGTACCGCAGCAACGGCTCGATTGAATCGACCGACCCCAAGATATGTTCCTAGTACGCCGACCTTTTACAACACCGGATACGCGGTGCAGGTCAATATGGAGGAAGGCTACGCCGGCTCTGTCGCTGTCGGCAATGATGTTTTCCCTCTCATTCAGTTCCATTTTCATACGCCGAGTGAGCACACGATCAATGGCGTGGCATACGCTGCGGAGCTTCATTTCGTGAATATTCGAGATGATGGCAAAGCAGCGGTGATGACCTCCTTGATCGATGTGGGTGCTTACAATGCCGAATTCCAAAAGGTTTTGGATAACGTTCCTAAATCCGGGGAAAAGAATGCCACCTCGGGTGTAAGGCTCAATCCAAATCTCTTGTTGCCCAAGAATCGTCGGCAATTTTTCACCTATGCCGGCTCTCTAACGACCCCGCCTTGCAGTGAGGGGATTAATTTCTATGTTTTTTCTCAGCCCATCACGATTTCTTCGGACCAGTTGGCGGCGTTGAAAAATATTTATAACAACAATAATCGAGTGCTCCAACCGCTGAATGATCGCATCGTGACCAGCGCCAAGAGGGGTGGAATGGGGCAATAGCCGTCGCCTCTCTGGAAGGGCACCATTGGTCGATGATCTTCGCATCTTGGACCTTGATGTCCCTTCTGATCCCTCTCATCCTGGGTTTTTGGGGTGCTGATGTGTCACTTTTTTCCTCTCAAGGCCCAGGGTGGCATTGATCATGTTGTACTATGCCCATGAATGGGTGGGTTGGTTTTAACAACATTAAGAGGAAAGCCACTCATCTGGTTGCAAAACTTCTGCCTTGTAACCTAAAAAGTGGCTTAACCCTCATCATCAGGACTGCACCATGCACCATGCGCCATGGTTTCAAGGTTTCGGTCTATGCACTGGTCGCCCTATTGGGCTTCTTAGTGAGCCCTCACGGTAGTCATGCGGCGGCGAAACCCAATCATCCACTCCCAAACATCATCAACATCTTGACCGATGAGATTGAAAAAAAGATCATAGAAGCCAACTTGGGGACACGGTACAAGTGAGTCATCGGGATTGGACCAAAATGCTTTCAAGAAAGAGTCTGAGTGCCATCAGCGCTGGCCTCTTTATAGGATTATTTTTCGATGAGACGTTGGCCGCTCCTACGGATCCTCCCGGTATGGTGATGATCCCTGGGGGGACCTTTACCATGGGCAGTGAAGCCAAGGGCGCTCGACCTGATGAACGTCCCGTTCATCAGGTCAAGGTCGATCCTTTCTGGATGGATGTGACAGAAGTCACCAATCAGGAATTTGGGCGCTTTGTTGAGGCTACCCACTATCTCACCACGGCTGAAAAGCCTCCTCGAGCTGAAGATATTATGGCGCAGCTCCCCCCAGGGTCGCCTCCGCCAAAACCTGAAAGCCTTAAGCCAGGTGCTCTGGTCTTCGTCGAACCGAAGTCCCAAGAAGATTATTGGTGGGTCTGGGTTGAAGGGGCCAGTTGGCAACACCCCCAGGGTCCTCAATCAACGATTGTGGGAATGGAGGATTACCCTGTCGTCCAGGTGTCCTGGGATGATGCTGTGGCTTATGCGACCTGGGCGGGTAAACGCCTTCCCACGGAAGCTGAGTGGGAATTTGCAGCCCGGGGAGGGCTCAAAGGAAAGATGTATGCCTGGGGCAATGAGCCTCCGACCCCAAAGCAGCCAAAAGCTAACATCTGGCAGGGACAGTTCCCTCTAAAGGATCTCGCAACCGATGGGTTCCATGGAGCCAGTAAGGTTAAATCCTTTAAGCCCAATGGCTATGGTCTTTATGATATGACCGGCAATGTCTGGGAATGGGTTCAGGACTGGTACCGCTATGATGCATATTCAAAGGATGCAGCGAACAAGCTCACAGTCAATCCCACGGGGCCTACCGATAGTTACGATCCAGAAGAGCCCTATGCCAAGAAACGAAGCCAGCGGGGAGGTTCATTCCTTTGCGATGACGATTTCTGTGCGAGTTTCCGTCCCAGTGCCCGAATGAAAACCAGCCCGGATACGGGGTTAGTCCACAGCGGATTCCGCTGTGTCAAATCCATCAAGAACTAGAACAAGTGAAGGAGATCCCTTTTATGCGAGCGGTTATATCTGATTGTTTAAAGGGATTTCTAGTGGTGGGTGCTCTGTTCATGGGGACTTTTGATGTCTCTATGGCCAAGTCGCCGGGTATTCACAAGCCCCCCAATATCCTCTTCATCCCTATGGACGACGTGGGTATTGATCAGTTAACCGCTTTCGGTTATGGCGGCCTAACCCCGCCACCCATGCCCATTCTCGATCAGATTGCTAAATCAGGCGTTCGCTTTAGGAATAACTGGTCGATGCCCGCCTGCTCTCCGAGTCGTGCGGTCTTCTTTGAAGGACGCTTCCCCATGCGAACCAATCTTCTCGCGGCGTTGGGGCCCAGTGATTTAGCCAATTCCATGGTCTCCCCTTATGAAGTCACGGTGCCGAAGCTCCTCAAAAAGAAGAAGTACCAGAGCGCACTGTTTGGAAAATTCCATCTGGGGATACAGGGCAATAACCCTTACGGACTCGGGGCCCCTCACTCTTTAGGATTTGATCATTTTTACGGATGGCTCGATGAAACAGGGGACCCTTCATCCATTGATCGCACCGCGGGCGGTATTGGTGGGACTGGCCCCGGCGGCAATGGTAAATCCTATAACTGTGGCTATGTTCCTGGTTCTAAAAACGGTGGCGCTGATCAGGGGGCCTGCTATTTCGTCAATAAGGATTGTCAAAACCTCACGATAAAGAACACTTTAAATCCCCCCGGGAGAGCCGGTCGTGATTT
>JBEIRQ010000415.1:0-1528 GCA_040375885.1 Methylococcus sp. | reverse complement strand
GAGCGTTGGGTCGATCCGTTGTTAGGGACCATTCACAGCATGATCCTCCATCAAGAGGCACGAGGTCCCCGTCGTGGCTGAGCTTTCAGAAGTCCTTGAACGACTAGATCCCTTGAGCTTCCCCCTTTCGGGAAGTCGCCTCATCGAGGCCAGTGCCGGGACCGGAAAAACCTACACCATAGCGACGCTCTATGTGCGATTAGTCCTTGGACATGGGGGTCCCAAAGGATTTGGCCGTTGCTTGATACCGCCTGAAATCCTGGTAGTCACCTTCACAGAAGCTGCGACTAAGGAACTCAGAGACCGCATTAGAATCCGCCTCTTTGAAGCCGCTCAGATTTTTCGTGAGGCGTCAGGCGCCAATTTGATCTTGGCAGACGCCCAGCTTCTTGAACTCCGCGGCACTTTCCCTGAAGCAACCTGGCCGGGGTGCGCCAGGCGCCTAGAGTTAGCCTCTGAATGGATGGACGATGCGGCAATCTCAACCATTCACGCCTGGTGCCAACGCATGCTCCGTGAACATGCTTTCGACAGCGGATCTCTCTTTACTCAAGAATTGATCGCCGATAAGGATCAACTCCTGATGGAAACCGTCAGAGACTACTGGCGTACCTTCATGACGCCCTTGACGGTTGTCGAAGCTCGAAGCATCGGCGCATTTTTCAAAGACCCTTTGAGCCTTTTCAATCGCCTCAAAGGTCTCATCGACCAGGCTTATCAACTCGAGGGAAGAGATCCCCCAAGTGTTGTCATTGAACGCACCGAAACGGGTCGCCTCAAAATACTCTCCTTGATGAAGCAGGCATGGTCGCCTTGGATTGAAGAGGTCCGTGGCTTGCTAAAGATGGCTGTAGACAATAAATGGGTAAATGGCCAAAAACTTCAGGCCCGATATTTTGATGAGTGGCTCGACAAGCTCAAGGACTGGACCAACGATGAAACGCTGATCTGGCCTTTGCTCAAATTAGATGCCAAGGTCTGGACACGGCTCACCCCAAGCGGCCTAGAGGAGGCCTTTGATAAGGGGATATCAGCGCCACAGCATCCTCTATTTGAAGCCATGGAGACCTTCAAAGAAGATCTTGAATCCCTCCCAAATGCCCTTCCAGAGCTTCTTGGGCATGCGGCCCTCTGGGTTCGCAACACGATGGACAAAGAACAAATCAGACGCTCTCAAATGGGCTTCAATGACCTATTAACCCGACTTGATGCCGCACTTCAAGGATCGAATGGGGACCATCTTGCAGCGATCATTCGGCAACAATTCCCTGTCGCTCTCATCGATGAATTTCAGGATACCGACCCCACTCAGTACCGCATCTTCGATAGGGTTTACAACACCCTCGACCAGACAACCCCTAAAGCCATGATCTTGATCGGTGACCCTAAACAAGCGATATATGGCTTTAGGGGGGGGGACCTTCACACCTACCTCAAGGCCCGTAAGGATTGTGCGTCACCGATTTATTCATTACAGCGAAACTATCGATCGACCACCGCCATGGTGGAGGCGACAAATCACTTATTC
>JBEIRQ010000410.1:0-1556 GCA_040375885.1 Methylococcus sp. | reverse complement strand
AATATCCAGAAGGCGGAAGCACCGGACCGAAAGATTCAGCTGTCATCCATCGCCTCGGGGGCTATGGCCATTGGCTTCCTTTTCGTGGTCCCTTTCTTGTTCATTGGGACCGGAGCCTTCGTTTGGTTCAAGCGCAGGAACCGCTGAGATGTCTCCCAGAAGCGGTCGGAATTTCGCGCTGCTGATCTTGATCGTGGCGTTAGCTCTGGTCGCCCACTTTAGGCCCGGAAAGCCAAAAGAGGTGCCACCCATAGGGCTGCTTGACATGGACACCTCCGGCATTGATCGGATTGAGCTTTTAAACCCGGATGCGATCGTCTTGGAGAGGAAGGCGGGAACGTGGTTCCTGACGGCCCCCATGGAGGCTCCGGCGAATCCCTTAAGGATCGAACAACTGCTGGATATCACCAAAACCAAGAGTGAAGTTAGGTATTCCATGAAGGATCTGAAGCCAACTCCCTTCGGTCTTGATAAGCCTTTGGCGATCCTGAAACTCAACGATCAGGTGATGACCTTTGGGGCAACTGATCCTTTAAGTTTCAGGCGCTATGTCGAGGTTGGGGAGACCCTGCATTTGGTCAGTGACGGATTCTCTCACCACCTGACAGCCCAGGCGACGGATTACGTCCAAAAGAAACTCGTTGCCGACGGGGTTACGATTAAGTCGCTCACCCTTCCAGGATTGAAAATAGAGCGGGCGGTCGATGGGAGCCTTTTGGTCACCCCGCCCCATTCTGGTTTTGATGCCAAAGAGCTTTTGTCAGCGTGGGAGAGTGCAAGAGCCATTGAGGTCCAGCGGGGAGATCCAACAATGATTGGTGAAACCATCCGTCTTGATCTTTTGGGGGGCGCGACCACGGAATTTGTGGTCGTTCAAAAGTCTCCTGAACTGGTTCTCCTAAGACGGGATCTTGGTTTGACCTTCCTCATGACACCTGAAACCTCAAAGGAGCTTTTGGGTGATTCCTCGCCGTCCAAAGAAGACAGCGAGGCGGGGGCAGGCATCGAGAATCAAACCCTGGACCCAAGCGCCGAGCCACCTTCAGGTGATTAAGGCCTCGCCGCCCTCCCATCATGCCTGAATTGCCTGAGGTCGAGACAACCCTTCGGGGAATCCGGCCCTATCTTGAAGGGCGAGGTATCTCTGATCTTCTCGTTCGGGATCATCGTTTACGTTGGCCCATAGCGGATAGGCTATCAGAGCGACTTCGGGGGCTTGTGATCCAAGGATTGACCCGGCGCGGCAAGTATCTTCTCATCAACCTGAATCAAGGAACGCTGATCGCCCATCTTGGGATGTCGGGGAGTTTCAGGATGATCGATCCCGAGGTGGCTCCTAGAAAACATGATCATTATGATCTTCTCTTGAGCGATGGGGGCTGTCTCCGTTTTCATGATCCACGACGCTTTGGCTGTCTTTTGATGGCAGATGATGATCACCACTTGATCGAACATCCCCTGTTGAAGGGTTTAGGACCGGAGCCTTTAGGCGATCAATTTTCGGGTGATCACCTTTATCGTGTCTCAAGAGGCCGGACAGCAGCCATCAAAAGCTT
>JBEIRQ010000018.1:0-12937 GCA_040375885.1 Methylococcus sp. | reverse complement strand
TGACGATCTCATGACTATAATATGTCATAAGTATGACATAGCATAAAATGAGCCGAAAATAAGGGTGTTTTAAACAACCACCGACACGCTCGATGATAAAAAAATAAGGGTTAAGGGAGGGTCAGAGGCTCAAAAAGCGCTGAGGCCTCATATCTCTAGACGCAGCCGGGCTTCCCGTCTCTGATATCAGCGACACCACATTCACCAAAGCCTAGGATGTCAACCGACAAAGGATTCAAGCGGTTTTCAGCCAAGGAGTTCTTTTCCTGAGCATGAGTGGTGTCGTTATTCACAGCATCTGCAGCCGTGTTACTCGCCGCGGTCGCGGCAGCAGCAGCACCCGCGGGTGCGATCGGTACCGAAACGCTAGTCGATGGAACACCGCTCGAAGATCCACTGACTTGAATATTATTGGCACCCAAAACGGCCGTGGCCGCAATGGTGATATTGGAGCCTCCAATACCGGCTTCACCCGCATCAACGATGCCTTTAGGCGCTGCAAGATAAACGTCACCCGGCTTCGGGGCAGAACTAGCAGCGGTTCTGATACCACTTCCTGAAACTGCCGGCGGGAAGATCACCTTCAGGTTTCCTTGTGCATCAAACGTCACCTGCGGCGGCGGCACTGACAGCGCTGCTTTGGCCCCTCGACCGGCATCAATGTTGCCGTTCGAGGACCAGAGCGTAATATCACCGCCGTTCAGAGCAAATACACGAGATTGGTTCACCATAAAGTCATTATTGACCATACCATTAATGGCTCCATTACCCTGGGCAACGATACCGAGATCACTGGCACTTTTAGAGCCGGCAAACGCAGAGGCAAGGCCAGCGTTCACCGAACCTCCCGGGGTCAGGAGATTGATATCGCCGCCAGCAAACGTTGAGATCTTACTGAAGAACAGTCGGATATCACCTTCATAAGTCGACTCCTTGCCGCCCGCTCCCGGGAACATGGCAGCAATCGCCTCGTAACCTTGCTCGTAGTCCTCGGCCTGACCGGTCTTGGCTGCCGCAGATGCCGATTGTCGAATTTCTTCGAACAGCACGCTCAGCAAGAAGATATTCTGCTGCGACGGCGGCAAGGTCTTGTAAGCATTCGCGGCAGCCGTATCATCCAAAGCAGGATCACCGGTCACCGTCCTCATGTAACTGGTCAGGAGACTTTGGTAGGGCTTGGAAAGTGGGTCATATTTTTCCGCAAACGCTTGGAATTGCGCACCATTGGTTCCCATACCTCCAAGAACCGAGACAGAGGCCCCCTCTCCACTGAGCGCGCTATTGACTGTGTTACCGGTTGTAAAAACACCAACAGATGCACCCAAATCAACATTTTTTCCTGCCGTCAACAACAGCTGTCCGGGGCCAGCAACGCTGATTTGGCTCGAGGAGTTGATGAGATTTCCAAGGCTATTTCTCGGCGAATTGAACTCAATATTGCCCCCTGCGGCAATGGTGGTTAATGCATAGTCGGGATGCTGTACCTTGAAGCTTGCATCCTGAATATCGCCACCCGACTGCGCATCAAGCGCTATTGGGAGTGAGAACAATAATGGATCGACCCCCTTGATCGAACCGTTGGCGTAAATGAGTGCCTGAGAGGTATCACCCTTGTGAACGGGGATCTGTGCATGAATATAAGTTGGATTACCGTAGGGCTGAAGGCTCTTGCTGGCCTCGATCCAGGTCGAGGAAGGTGTATTGACGCTGGGTAGAAGAGCAGGATCGGCATCCGACATCGTCACATTGACGAAGCTGTCAAGGGCCGAGGTGACAATGTCACCCCCCGCCGCCATGCGGAAACGGCCAAGGCTCGATGGAAACATGATCAGTGATCGCTGAATATTCACATCACCCTGCAAAGCAATCGCATCCAAGGTGGCCGGATAGACATTCAAAGCTTCAGCGGCAGGTCCAGGGAACAGAATATTATCAACTGAAGGGCGCAGCGCATTCAGATTGCTGATCATCCGGCTGGTGTCATTTTGAAAGATCACATCCCCAGCCAAGGCCTGAAGATTCAACCCACTCTGCGGCGTATACGTGAAGAAGTAATTGCGGCTTTTGGTGTCACTGATCACCGTTGGATTTAATGCCGCACCCACTTCTAGGCTATTACCGGCCTTGAGGTTGAATCGACTGTCTCCCAAAGCCAGCACCGGGGCAAGACCACTATCCCCGGATCGCCGGATGGATCCATCAGCCTCCAGATTGACCTCACCCTTGGCATCATAAAAGGTGCCACCCACCACATCATTGCCTGCCTTGATGGTCATTTGGCCACCACCAATTACAGCAACTTGATTGGTCAAGAAATTGTCATTTGTGGCATCCTGTGGGTTCACTTTTTGACCTATCTGCTTCCCTGTGGTCGGCAAGATGACCGATAGATTGGTGACGTCATGCCCCGCCTTTACAGAGATATTACCTCCACCAAGAGCGCCAACATTTTGTCTAAATGAAACGGGCGCGGTTGAACCAACACCACCGATGGCCACGCCCCAGGCGGTGGGAACTTCGCCGGCATGGTCAGGATTATTGGTCCAGTTACCGGTCCTGACCATCCAGCCATCAAAGAATTGTCCGGTCAGAGCGCCTATCACGTCTCGGCCTGCCGACAGAGTGACATCGCCACCATCTAAAGGATATTCCGCATAAAAGCTGTCGGCCACAAACTGGTTATTAAAAGAACCGTAACGTTCCGCCTCATCAGGTCTTCCAGCCGTGTAGATCGCCGATCCATCGTTTGTGAGCTTAAGGTCACGACCAGCATTTGATTCAATAGAGCCTGTACCAGTCCGTACCTGGGCATCAGCTCCGACGATCACATCCCGACCCGCCGTCAGCTTGAGATTCCAGGAAGGTCCAGCCTGAAGCTGATCCTTTATCTCAATATATTTCTTTCCGCCAAGATCAATGCCTTCGGGGTTATCCTTGAATCCATCCGAAAGACGCCCGCTAATCAACAAATCTCCCACGGCCGAGAGACTTAGCGAACCAACGCGACCACCATAACGCCACGATGACAGATCCCATCCCTTCGTGCCGAGGGAGAGATCTCCAGGGCTCACGACTGAAAGACCAGCCCGCAGGGACCCTGGAAGGTTGAGTCTTGCCTCAATCCCAGCGGCATTGGTCATAAAGGCTTCGGTGGAGGACTTCCACCCATCGATCTGTGCGCTGCCAATTTCCCCACTGGCCTCCATCGTTGCAACGGCATCCACCGTGGTCTCCTTGGAGCCAGAGATGGCATTGCCAACGTTGCCTTCAACAAGGACATCATTCCCTTTCCGATTAGCGACCAGCATCACCTTGCCATTAGCAAGACCATTCGGTCCACCAACACTGATGCGGGCCCCTGCATCAAGCTTAATACCATCCGTCGACTTAGCATTTATCGTTGCAGTATCCAGCAGGATGCTTCCACCCTGATCAGTGGTTCCCTGCGCGGTAAGGATGGAGTCGGCGCCAAGCCGAAGCCCTCCAGCAGACAATAACTTAATGGCCGCGCTCTGTCCCTCTGCCGAGATAGAACCATTCACTGCAATCGCTCCCGTCTGGGCCGTGAGTGACAGATCCCGACCCTTCAATACCTCACCCGCGCGAAGATCCCAGTCACCTGATTTTGCCGAGAGCTTGATCACATCATTGAAGCCGGTCAAAGACAATCGATTGCTAAGATCTCCCAATGATCCTGCGCTATCGGTTGATCCAATAGAGAGATCAAAATCACCGCCCTCAGCAACCCCCTTGGCATTGACAGTTCCCCGCCAGTTAAAAGCGCCCTTGCCTACATCAACCGCCAACAAACCTGCCCGCTGTCCTGTAAGCAAAAGAGATCCGCCGCTGGCTAGATTGATGTTGCCCTCTTTGGCCGTCAGTTTTATCTGGCCCCCATCCGTATTAATCTTTGCTTTACCAATAGATGGACTACGGCCAGAAACATCAATCACTGAACCTGCAATCAAGTCCACATTGCCCTTGAGAGCGGTCAAGTTGACGCCACCCGATGGAAGATCCAACAGAGTCGCACTTTCAATTGCGTCAGCCGTAATATCGAGACGAGCCCCCAAGGATTCCTTGCTCGGCGCCTTGATCGCACCTGGACTTTGCAACTTTATGTTATAGCCACTGGCATCAATCTGGCTGTTGGCGCCCTGCCCACCCGTGATGACCGGCGCGTTAATATTGAGGTCAGCGAACACCCTGACGGATCCAATCCCCTCACCGGAAAAAACATCGGTGGCGCCCAGATTGACTTGACTAAATCCACCCATCTCGTAGGAACCTTCACCCAATGTCATCGTTTTTGCATTGATACCGAGATTCCCAGATCCGGTCCCTTTAAGACCGGAAGTCACATTATTTCGGTTATCTAGGAGGAAGGTGTCACCACTGATACTTGGATTTTGTCCCGCACTTCCAAATCCGAACAAGCCCGCAGTTCGAAGGGTTATGGTCTTGGCAGAGAGATTCACCCCGCCATACAAACCGATATCGCTGCCACTACTCAGAATCAAGTCTTTCGCGCCAAGACCATTCAGCTGAGTTTCACTCAAGACGAGGCCACCTGCCCCAGCCCCCGAACCAAGGCTGATTCGGCTGGCCCCAAGCGAGAGTGCCCCATCCTTAATGTCGAGGGAGCCACCGAGCGAATTAGTCCCTGTTGCATCAATGATCATAGAACCATTTGCCGCAAGCGTAGCACCTGACTCGACTTCTATACTTCCCTTGCTGCCGGTCACTTCTGACCTGAACAGATCAGCCTGCCCACCAGCAGCAACCCGGATCAGAGCGGCATCACCCTTGACCCGCAGGGTAGTCTTCAAGTTCGTATCGGCCTCACCTTCGGCCTTGAGCGTAGCGCCTGACTTTAAGGTCACCGTGTCTTTGGCGGCCAAAATATACTCTTTACCCGTCAGCACCACCCCAGAGGAAATCTGCATCTTTGAGGCCTTGACATCAAGCTCCGTTTCATCTTTGTCATAGTTCCTGAGAGCACCCAGCGTAATACTCGACACACCCAACCCATTCAGTGCGTCAACTGAAAGATTGATCGCGCCACCAAGGGTTTGCCCAGCATCCGCAGGGGCTACTACATTAAGACTGTCAGCTGCAATATCCAGACGTCCTCCACGGCCGCCCTCGGCCGCCTCTGCGAGGACGGTTGAATCAAGCGTGAGCCCCGTCTTTGTGGAAATTTGGATGGACCCCCCATCCTCTGGAAGATACCCAAGGGGAGCCCCTGTGGACTTTGACCTTTCGGGGTAAAAGGAATTTGCGTAGGAAATATCAAATTCGGATCGCGTTTTAGCTCTTGCGCCCGGCTCAACAGCAAACCCAGCCCAACCGAGATCACGAATGGAGGTTCCAGAAACATTCCTGTAACCGGCGACAATGATCGCACCATCACCACGAGAAACCGGGTTACCCGGGAGAATGGGACCCTTTAACGTCTGGGGGGTAATGAGGTAGGCTCCCGGCAAAAGAGCGTAATGCGCTGGCAATAAGAGGTAATTTCCCGCACTCAGCCCTGCAGCTTCCGACAAATAAATGCTGTCACCCACCTTCAAACCCTTACCGGATGTTTCCAGCGGATCAATCGGGGCCGAACCTGAGACTAGGCCCGGGATAACGGCATAAGAGCCTTGATAGCCCTTACTCGTCGGATCCAGACGATCGTAGCTGCCACCAGGGCCTGGGAGGAACTCAAACGCCATCAGATCGCCACCACCTTGAGTATCAATCGTTGATCCTGCCTCAAGATTGATGGTTTTCCCATTCAAAGAAAGATTCTTTGCCGGCGCCTGATTGAAGACCAGATTCTGGGATCCCAATGGGTAGATCCAGTCAAGACCGCCTTGGACCCGCCCAAATGGAATCATACTTCCACTCGCGGTGTTTGAAGTGACGCTTCCTGCCAGAAGGTCCAGCTTTTCAGCCGCATTGAGGTTGATCGTCCCGATGGGTGCTTTCAGCGTTCCCCCTTGCACGATGTTAGGCGCATTGATCGTCAAATTGCCTGCGGCAGACAGAACCGGTGAAGCGGCGCCAGCACCTTGGTTGATGGTAACGGTACCCGTAGGGCTGTTCTCAAGACTGAGCTTGAATTCACTCAAGGTGCTGGGGTAAATCTGCGTAGCGGTTAGATTGAGATCACCGGAGACAAGGAACTCTCCAAGGAAGTCACGCTCACTTTCCAGCAGGCGAATACCCTCAAGACGAATATCACTCTCACTGACCAAATCAGTTTGACCAAACCCCTGAAGAGCACTTTCGCCCCGAACATCAATGAGGCCAGCGTTTACCGAGAGGGACGAGGCACCCAGTTTGGTCGATGCGAAACCCGGCCTGATCAGCGATGAACCCAGCACCACATAGGCTGAGCTCACATTCACTTTACTCTCTTGCCCTAAAAGACCCGAGTCAGACACGATGACAGGGGCGTTTAATTCAATGGATCGGTCCGTCTGAACAGAAACATCACCCGAGAACTGGATCTTGTCCAAGGTCCTCAAAGAAAGAGAGGAGAAACCACCGGATGAAATCTGATCCGCAGCCACACTCACCAGACCAAACTGGCTAGAATCAACCCCTTGAGCATGGGTGTTAGATGCCTCAGAAGGATCCAACGACTGGACCACATTCAAAATTTTGGTCGAGCTTGGAAATGTAGATTGACCGGCACCAAAAAAGATTGGGTCACGACGATTGATAATCGTCAGTTCGGCACTGAGCGTGCCTCCAGAGGTTCCGGTTCCGTCACCTCGTTGACCCTGAAGATTCCCCAACAGTTGCATGCCCTCTGCAGCCACCAAATTCACCTTGCCACCCGAGGATCCTACAACCGTGGGTTGGTAAACAATATTCTTTCCGGTGCCTGATACCGGCAAATCCAGGATGCCGGAGCTTCCAGAGACATCAATCGTGGCCGTTTGCGCCATCTCGATAAACCCACGATCAGCAACCAGGCTAACACCACCGCCGCCAACTACACTCCCCAAGCGCCGGCCGGTCTTGTCTACGTAGATTTGAGGTGAACCCGTCGCATCGATTTTGCTGTTGTCACCAAGCCAGATACCCTGATTGGCGAGAAAGCCTTTCTCTCCCTGCTCAACAGGGGGGGTGATATGCAAGGAAATGGTGCCAGCCGATGATTTTAATTCCCCATTCATGAGGATGCTGGTATCGGAAGTTATTCCGATTTTTCCGGAGACGTCGGTTCCGATGCGCGCACCCTGACCCACTGTCAACAAGGCATTATCGGCCGGAAGCTGGGCATTAAGGGCTAACTTGAGGTTGAGCTCACCTGCGGGCCTGATGAGTTCAGGAAGAACCTCGAAATGACTAAAATTTTTGATGGAGTTCCCCGTGAAGGATTTGGCCGCTTCTGGGTCGATCACCCGAGAAGACACTTCCACCTTAACGTCGGCTCCATCGCTGACCTTGAGCCCGGATTTATTTGACTGAATATTGTAGGTAGAGAAGCCACCCGCCTTGAAAAGTTCAGGATTCAGAACCAAGGGATTGATTCCTGGAGTGACTGAATCCGCCTCTTCAAGCGCCCCAATCACGACTTTGTCGGAGGCAAGCGAGAGGGTACCCCCCTTCCCACCGGTAACCGCAAAGCCCAGTGCAGTGCCTTCGAACGACAGATCAGAGCCGTCAATGCCTTGCGCACTTAGTTCGATCGTACCGGCATTACCTCCTTTGATTGCGCCTTTGGCATTCCTTTGAGCACCGCCACTGACGTCCATTTCGCTACCCGCCTTGACGTTGAGATCACCCTGCGCGACCACACTCAATTTGCCACCGTCGATTCGAAGTGGTGATGAGTCCAGACGCTGCCCGCGTTCCGTCAGCGGTGGCCGGTCATTATTCCAATTGCCCGTCAAGTCAATCCGACTGGATTCACCCAGATTGATTTGTCCCTCAGAACTTCCGGTACCCGTGAAAACGGTTTTTAAGTTGACATTTCCACCGTGACTTTCAAGGCGTCCATCCAAATTGATCTCGCCAGCCGTTAGGCTCAGGTTGCTGCCATCTAGCATCTTGAGCTCAGCGTCCTTTTCAAGCTGAATGGTGCTGTTGGTCTTGATGGCTGCCGTCATAATGCCCGACTTCTTCAAGACATCTCCCTGGAGCACCAAAGGTGCTGGACTTTCTAGCGAGGGCACCTCTAAGGAAGGTACATTGGCAAAAGACACCGATTGGTTATTATCAAGTGTTCTTGTCAAATCAATATTGAGAGCACCTCCTTTGGCCAATTGAGCCGGGGTTCTTTGCAAACGCCCATTAACGGCGGATGCATCCATTTCACCCTGCAGATCCAGAACAGCAGCCTTGATGTTGAGAGAACCCGCTGACTTGCCCTCCTTGTATCCCTCTTCATAACGACCCGTGCTTTGAGGGCCTGCCCGGTCATAAACATTTTTTTGATTGAAATCTTTGAAGAACTCGACCACTTTTCCTACGATGCCGAGATACTGCTGGTTAGGGTCCGCTTGACCGATATCCACGGTCTTTCCATCGTAGGTCACAAGACGGCTCGTGTTGACATACCCCCCTTGATAGAGAAGCGACCCACCAGAAAAATCAACTTTGGATTTTGCGCTTAAACTAACCGATCCTTCGGCATTCAGATCAAGCGTGCCGCCTGCCGTGCTCCGCTCTGCAACGGTTCTAGCGATGCGATCAAGTGCTCCCGTGATGTCCGCGAGCGGGGTTCCTTTCCGAATATCAACCTTTACTTTTTCGGCGTACAGAGGTCCCTTTCTTTGAAGCGGAGCATCTCTAAGCTCATTACTTCGGAGCTCGACCTCGACCACATTGCGGGCAACTGGAAGCTTGACCCCCTTAACCCCCGAGACATCAATTACGGCATCGGGATCAATCTTGATTTCACTGTTATTTCTGACACCTGCTGCCAGTGGTTGAGATGGCGCATCCGTAGCCGTCAGGTTGATGTTGCCTGACTTGGATTGCACCAGGGCATTTTTTTCAACGCGGATCTTTTGACCCTGAACCTCAATGCTGGATTTGTATTGGGTCTGGCCATCTACCGCCGTGGTCTTATCTTTAAGATCGGGCGTCGCAACCGTCTTGCTATTAGCTCCAAGAACAACCGTTGCATTCATCCCTAAGCCATCATCCTGATCAGAGGAACGTTTGGTCGTTCCCGCCTGAAGGATATATCCGCTACTGGTTTTCTGGGCGCTCCCTCCCTCTCGGGCCAGCAGTCTAATGGAACCATTCGATGACACTGATGTGTTGGCGGTGATTCGACCCTGTTGGTTGACGGCAAACCCCATCAAAGTAGTGTTACCCCGATTGGATATCAACTCGCCCTTGTTGGTGACCTCTCCGCCCGTTTGAACCTCGACCACTAAACCACGAAGAGAAGGATCCCCACTGGCCTCCTGAAGATAGACCTTGTCCTTTGCCGCCACCATGAGAATCTGGCCGTCGGATGCATCGATCTGTCCCTCGTTCTGGATTGTGGGCGCCGCTGCAATGATTCGTCCATTCTTGCCCGCCTTGATCTTGGCGCCTTCCAAAATCTGAATGGAAATCTTTTGCTTGTTACCCTTCTCATCCAGCACATAATTTCCTTGCGCATCCTTTCGGTAGATTTCTCCTGAACCGACTAAGGCGGCACGTCCATCCTGATTGATTACCTTGGTAATCCCCCGCTTAAAGGTATCATCTGAGATATCGAGCGTACTCACCAATAACGTATTAACGTCTACCTGAGAATCCCTATCAAATACAAAACCGTTCTGGTTGACGAGATAAACTTGGCCATTGGCGCTCAGTTTTCCAAAAATCTTACTGGGGTCACTCTGGAAAATTCGGTTAAGCGCAACGGATGACGCTCCTGGCTGCTTAAATTGAACCGAGCTATCCTTTCCTATATTAAAGCTTTGCCAATTCAGTACAGCTTGATCCGTGTACTGATTAATAACCATCTTGTTTCCCGTCGTCACCTGATCGGCGCGCCCAAGCGTTGCGAGGGCTGCCGCGGGTATCGGGAGTTCGCCAGCAGAGACGACCGAAATACCGTCGACTAGCATCCCAATCAGAACACCTCGAAAGGTAAGGCTCAGGCGGTAACGCGGCAGCGTTGCTACGATCGATTCGACTGCAAGAAGCTGACCCTTGGTTTTTCTCAGATGCTTAGAACTCATACGCCACCCTAAAATCAATACGCTGCTGACCGGCCTTCACATACTCGGTCGCAACAAAGGGATATTCCCAATAAAACTCGCCAACCAATCCGCGGAAGGCCCTCATGCGAAAGCCAGCGCCCGAACTCAACAAGTCATAACCCGTTGGGGTATTGGGCAAAGGATCAATCAACCAGAGTTGGGCCACATCCGTAAAGGCCAGCATCCTGAAGTCATTCAAATACTCCATGCCATCCAATCCGAGGTCACCAACATCAGGGCTCCAGAACTCCATGGAGCCTATGACACCATTGTCTCCCAGTCGCTCAACCTCATGATAGCCTCGAACAGTCAACATACCACCCGCGCCCATCTGCTCATTGCTGATGAGAGGCTCATTGGCTACCTGACCACTGACCCTCAGCTGGACTGCAAGATCTTCTGGCAAAGCTTGACGATGCTTCATCTCTCCGGCCAGATAAAAATAATTGGGGGTGGCACCATATCGCCGCTTCGCAAATTGCTCATAGTTACTCCCCATGCCCGCGAAATTGAAGTTAAGCTCGGAGTTTAATTGCGACAGCGAACCCCCTTCATGGTACATGGATGCACTATAGCCCAGCTGGAAAGGAGAATACTGGACTGGAGCACTTTGTCCAGGCTGTGAGCTTGAACCTACGGGATTGATACTTTGACCAAAGTCCTTGTAATCCCAACCAAAACTTAAGCTCTGGATAAAGTCCTTGGACTCATCCAAAGGCTTGTTCAGGCGAAGACCAAAGATGTTACCGTTACCCACAACGTTTAGGGTTCCTGCCGTAGTCACATCACTGGATGAATCGAGACCAATGCCATACATTGCCAGTCTGGCGCCGATAGCATCGATGGGCATCACATAGGTGCCAGACCATACCTGCACATTTTCCGAATCTTCAGGAGAAACCTGATACTGAAGCGAAGCACTATGATTCATTTGCCAGAGATTGTCATAACGAAGCATAACCGGCAAACGCAAACGGGTGGTGTTGATACTGTTTCTGGCATTCATTTCAACGGATCCATGAACAGGCAACTCATCTTTCACTTCAAGGTCCACATCAATGGTTCCGGGAGTGGTCCCTGCCCGCATCACCGGCGTGACCTGACGATCCGGACTTTCTGCTGCCAAATGGACAAGTTCCTTCTGAGCCTGTTGAAGATTAATCGGCTTCCCCTCAGCCAAAGCAGGTACCTGCTCTTTAATGTGGGAAGGTGAGAAGTACCTTGAACCCGTGACGCGGAGGCGATCGATGCTTCCTTCATTCACCTTGAGAACAATCACACCCTCACGAACATCCTGCTCAGGGATATCGACCAAGGCGGCCTGATAGCCCGCATCATGGTAGGCCTTTTCAAGAGCACTACGCGCCTCTTCTACATTGTCGATACTCTTGTGACCGCCGAGAAAGCCGTAGACAACCTTCTCTATCACTCCGTTATCGAGGACGGTATTACCCTCCACTCGGTATTCCCAGATATCAAACACTTGCGCGGTTTGCTCTTCGCCTGATTTGGCAATATTGGCTGTTACCAATGAAACCTTTAGGCACAGTAACAACAATACTGACTATCTCAGCTTATTCGAGAACCCCATTGTGGAAACCATAAGTGAGCGCATATCCGCTCAATGTTGGGTAATAGCTAATTGTTGTTTGATCAAACAGATTTGCCCATGGTCATCCTAAAGGACCGTCCTTTGTACAAAATCCGCAATCAAAACACACCGATCAGGCCGTCACTTGAAGGGGTGGAGCCTGTATAAAATTCTGTAGATCAGCCCTTAGGCCTGATCGTGATGCACGCGCTCATCTTAAAGACCAAATATTTCAAGATGACGCTAACAGCAGCGCGACTCAAAATGTTCACAACCGTCGCTCCCTGCTAAAGAGCCATGAGATGCTTTCATTTAAAACAAGTAAGCCGATGAATCGATTTCACCGGCTTCTCTTGACCTGATTGAGAGACGGGAATGCCCTAGCGGCATTCCCGTCGGATCAGCTTACCAAACAGACTTTGGTGCTACACAGTTATTCGGCTCTGCCGCTGGGTTGCTGGCAAAACGGAAGCTGGTAACGGGGTTGGTGTCACACTCTGCAGTCGTCTTGCATGATACATCACGAACTGCGAGATACCCACTTCGACCAAAGTTTTGGCTATAGCTAAGACCGGAGTTACCCTTTGCAATGATGGTTGGATCAGTCGCTTTTGCCACAAGAGCATCCGCCAGAGCAACTTCAAGATTGGTTCCTGCCCCGGTCGCAAGACGTTGAAACGTCGACTGGGTCACGAACTTATATTCACCCGTTGCCGCAGCGACGAGCGTAGGCGCCTTGCCTTCGATTCGAATGTAACGATAGTCTTTCGCACCACCAACATTAGCACCGGCACCATTGGCTGTTGGGTTTAAGATCCCCATACCGTATTCGCCAGCTTTAGACAGGTTGACCAGCGCTGTTTCCATATCTGAGCCACCAGCCGCCACGGTAACATTCACCGAGCTGTAAATGGGTGGCTGAGCACCCGAAACGCAGGGGTAAGCCTTGCTCAAATCGGTGTAAAGTTTACTTGCAATCGCAATATTCAAGCTTCCACCCGTACCGGATCCGATATCACGACGAACCAGCTTGATGGGCTTGTCACCCAATTCTGGAATGATCTCTTTCCAGCTCGACACTTCGCCTAACCAAATCTTTTGAAGATGATCTGCGGAGAGGTTTGGAGTACACACCCCC
>JBEIRQ010000163.1:0-4367 GCA_040375885.1 Methylococcus sp. | reverse complement strand
CTTCTGGTCTCAGGCGGCGCCATCGGCGCCATCGGCGCGCAGCCCCTTTTCGATGCCCAAGGCCAGGGCTTTGACCCCGGGTCCAGCCCAATGGCCGCCCAATGCCAATCGCTTCTAGCCATCGGCCAGCAGCCTCTGGTCTGCTCGCGTGAGGCCCTAGCGCTGGTCATGCGCCAAATCGGCTATGATCGTTTTGGAAACCTAATCGGGCTTGCGGCCTTTCTGGCGCTCCCTTCGGTGATCCTGATGCTGCTGTTTGGTCAGACGCGCATCTTTTTCGTCATGGCCCGCGATGGGCTTCTGCCGGAAAGATTGAGCGCCATACATCCCCGCTACAAGACGCCGCATGTGGTGACCCTCATCACCGGGCTATTAGTCACCCTGGCCGCCGCCTTCTTTCCCGTCGGACGGCTCGCCGACGTCTCTAATTCAGGGACCCTTTTTGCCTTTTTTATCGTCGCCCTAGCTGTGATGATTTTGAGAGTTAGAGAAAAGAATCGTCACCGACCTTTTAAGACACCTTTCGTGTGGCTGGTAGGGCCCCTTGCCATGGTGGGATGCGCCACACTCTTCATGTTCCTTCCTTCAGAAGCCCAACTCGTATTTCCCATTTGGGGATCGATCGGTCTTTTGCTCTACTTTGGCTATGGATACCGTCATAGCCATCTAGCACGGGGCATACAGAGCCCATCAGGTGGCGAGGATCTGCTCAGCGAGGTCCGTCCTCTGGCTGAGCTGATGAAAGACCCTAAGGACGATCCATAAGGGCTCTCAGAAGACGCGAAGGGGCGGATTTAAGCTTTGCCGCCCTGATGGTAAAGGGGGCTCACTTCATGGACGGCTTCAATCATCACTCCCACATGCTCTGGATTGACGTCAGGCCATACCCCGTGACCTAAATTAAAGATATGACCTGAGCCATGACCAAAGCGGTCGATAATCTTTAAGACCTCCTCTTTGAGCGCGGGGATTGGGGCATAGAGGGCTTGTGGGTCAAGGTTTCCTTGAAGGGCGACCCGATCACCCACCTCAGATCGAGCGGCTTTGATATCCGTCGTCCAATCAAGACCCAGGGCATCGTAACCCGTATCTGCCATCGCGGAGAGCCACTGCCCACCGCCTTTAGTAAAGAGGATAGAGGGTACTCGAGAGCCATCGGCTGGGGTTTCAATCCCTTTGAGTGCGGCCTCTGCATAGGGCAGTGAAAAGGTCTGGTATTGGCTCGGCGTCAAGATCCCGCCCCAGGTATCAAAGACCATAATGGCATCCACTCCGGCAGCGATCTGTGCGGCGAGGTAAACCGAGACGGCCTTTGAAAGGGTCTTAAGCAGTCGATGAAGGACCTCGGGGGCGTCATACATCATCCCTTTAATCTTTCGAAACTCACGGCTACTGCGGCCTTCAACCATGTACGTGGCCAGGGTCCAGGGACTCCCCGAAAAGCCAATCAAGGGCACCCGGCCTCCTAATTCTTTCCGGATTAAGCGGACCGCATCAGGTACGTAGCGGAGGGCTACTTCAGGATCAGGCACGCCCAGTCGATCGACATCACTTGCGGAGACGATCGGTGCTCGAAATTGGGGACCCTCGCCCTCGACAAACTCGAGACCAAGACCCATGGCATCAGGGATGGTCAGAATATCGGAAAAAAGAATGGCCGCATCCAGTCGAAATCGCTCTAAAGGCTGCAAAGTTACTTCACAGGCCCATTCAGGCGTCGTACACAGATTCATAAAGCTGCCCGCTCGTTGCCGGACGGCACGATACTCCGGAAGATAACGACCAGCCTGTCGCATCATCCAGACCGGTGTCCGATCAATCGGTTGACGCTTTAAGGCACGCAGAAAGACATCATTCTGAAGGGAGGCATTCATAGGGACTTTTTTTATCCTTATAGGGTGGACGACCTTGGGAGCACTTGGATCCCTGGTATCAGTGCAAGGCGATGGCCGATGACAGCGTTTGCTTGATCAGATTTAGCTCTACCTGCATCGGGAGGTGCGCTTCACCGATCCGTTTCAGCAAAATAAGGCGCAACTGACCCTCGACATTTTTCTTATCAACGGCCATCAACTCAAGGAAATCCTCAGGACTTAAGCCCGGAGGGACAGTCGTCGGGAGACGGGCTCTGATCAGAAGCCTTTTAATCCGCTCGATATCAGTCACTTTAAGGTAACCGAGACGACAGGACAGATCCGCCGCCAAAAGCGTTCCAATGGCGACGGCCTCGCCATGAAGAACTGCCCCATAACCGAGACCGGTTTCAATGGCATGACCGAAGGTATGACCAAGATTCAAGGTCGCACGCTCACCCATCTCTCGTTCATCCAAAGCGACCACCTCGGCTTTGTTTTGGCAGGAACGTTCAACCGCGCTTGCAAGGGCCTCAGGATCTCGAGCCACGAGGGCCTCCATATGGACTTCAAGCCATTCAAAAAAATCAAGATCGCGGATCAGTCCATACTTAATGACCTCAGCAAGTCCCGCGGAAAGCTCCCGGTCTTTCAGGGTCGAGAGCGTGGACATATCCGCAATCACGGCTTTTGGTTGATAAAAGGCACCGATCATATTTTTGCCGAGGGCATGATTGACGGCGGTTTTCCCTCCGACCGAAGAATCGACTTGCGATAAGAGCGTCGTTGGCATTTGAACAAAGGGGATCCCCCGCTGGTAGCAGGCGGCTGCAAAGCCCGCGAGATCGCCAATAACCCCCCCACCCAACGCAATCAGATGCGCCGTCCGGCTGAATTTATGCTGAAGCAGTCGATCAAAAACGGTCATCGCTGCCTCCATCGTTTTGAAGGCCTCACCATCCGGAAGAATGATGGTCTCAAGCTGACGATCGTCGAAATGTGACTTGACCTTGGCCAAATAGAGGGGCGCAACCACATCATTGGTGACGATCATCACTTGCCTTGAGGCCACATCACGGGTTATCAGGTCATGATCATCAAAAAGATGCGGCCCGATCGCAATCGGATAACGGCGATCACCTAATTCAACCATCAAATGTCTCATGACTTTGACCTCAAAGGGTTGCTATGGGCCTTTTCATGGGCCTTTAGAATCTGTCGCACGACGCTTCGACTTGAGGACTGACCCGTATCGACCACGACATCTGCCAAGGCGCGGTAAATGGGTTCCCGCTCTTCGAAGAGGTCCTGTAACCGCCGCTTCGGGTCCACCGTCTGGAGCAGGGGCCGATTGGTATCTTTATGGGTCCGTTCTAATTGCTTTTCGATCGGACAATGAAGGTAAACCACGAAACCACGATCCATTAAGCATTGCCGATTGGCTTCAAGAAGCACCGCCCCGCCACCCGTCACCAAAATGATCTCAGGCTGACGAGTCAAGAGATCGATGACCTCCATCTCCCTTTTTCTAAAACCCGATTCGCCTTCATACTCGAAGATCATCGGGATCGTCACGCCGGTTTTTCGCTCGATTTCCTTGTCGCTGTCGAGGAACTGGATGTCGAGGGTCTTGGCCAAGAGTCGGCCGATGGTACTTTTCCCTGCCCCCATGGGGCCTATCAGGAAAATACTGGATGAAAGACTCATGCCTTTAAGAAGGGGGGGTTAAATTCCGATATTAACATGACGACCACGGAGACTTAAGCGACGTCGCTTAGCATCTCCCTTGAGGCCAGAATGATGAGGGCATGATCTGGAACCTCATGGGGTGCCGATCGTCGATTAAAAAAACCGGGGTAAACCCCGGTTTTTTAGATCTCAAGACCGAACCCTTATTTCGGCGCTTTGCCTTCTACAGGGGCCGCGGGGGGCGCTCCCTGAGGGGCGGGAGCTGCAGGTTCTGCCTCAGGAGCCGGCGCCGCTTCAGTCTTTGGCAGCTCCTTCCGGTCAATCTTCGCGTTGGTCTGGAGGCCGGTGATGTAATCCTGCAATTTCTTGGTCTGAACCATGTTGCGGATTTGATCCTTCACTGAATCAAACGGCGGTGGCGCCTGTTCGCGTGACTCTTCACGCACGATGACGTGCCAACCGAATTGACTCTGAACTGGATTCTGAGTGGTTTCACCATCCTTTAGTGCGATGACGGCATCAGAGAAAGGCTGCACCATCTGCTGTGGATTAAACCAACCAAGCTCGCCCCCTTTATCTTTAGAGCCAGGATCCTTTGAAAGCTTCTTTGCAAGGGCATCAAACTTTTCGCCCTTCGAAAGCTTTGCGATCACTTCTTTAGCCGCCGCTTCGGTTTCTACCAGAATATGCTTATCTCGAAATTCCTCATTATTCATGGGGCCCACGCGCTCGTCATAATCATTCTAGAGATATTAATCGGTGACCAGAACGGTTTCGATGAATCGCTCGGCCGCGGCCTGAGACATCAGCATGCGCTGCGCGTTT
>JBEIRQ010000303.1:0-2629 GCA_040375885.1 Methylococcus sp. | reverse complement strand
GTTCGTGACGTTTTGCTCTTGTTAGGCCTTGGGGATGTCCTCAAACGAGCAGGTGGTCTTGATGTTGAACAAGAGTGGGATGCGCTTCTCTCCGCCCATGAACAACGCATTGTGTCCTTTGCGCGAATTCTTTTAGCGGAGCCCCGTTACGTTGTGATGGCCAATCCTTATCGCGACATGGATCATGAAACCCGAACCAAAGTCTTTAGCCTTCTCTTGAAACGCCACATGTCCTTGGTGACCATGGGACACCTTGGTCGTCGTGATCAGGACGATCATGCAAGCGATTATGATGCCATCCTTGAACTTTTAGATAATGGAGAATGGACCTGGCAGATCCGCGGGTAACTCAACCAGAGTGAGCTAGCCTGAGATCGTCTCTATTGCGAGTGGTGGTTGAATGTTGTTAGATTGTAGGGTTATTCCTTACTGAATGAAGATATGTCTCCGATTAAAACCCGTTTTGCCCCAAGTCCAACAGGCCTGATTCATATCGGTAATGCGCGGACTGCACTCTTTAGTGCCCTCCTGGGTGACCAGTTTCTATTGCGGATTGAAGATACTGATCTTGAGCGTAGTCGACCGGAATTTGTCGATACTCTGATTGAGGATCTCCTTTGGCTTGGGATCTCCTGGCAGGAGGGACCTGAGAATCGCCAACCGACAGAGGCTTTTTTTCAGTCACAGCGGGCTTCTGTTTATGCCGATTATTACCACCAGTTAGTGACGATGCAGAAGGCCTATCCTTGCTACTGCACACCCACAGAACTTGAAGTTTCAAGAAAGGTCCAGCTGTCGAGTGGAAGGCCGCCAAGATACTCCGGTCGTTGCGCAGATCTTAATGCTGATCAGCGACAATCATTGGCTGGGGAGGGTAGGGCACCCACCTTAAGATTTCGCGTACCGAAAGGTGAAACCATTACGTTTGAAGATGGCGTTCGAGGGCCCCAACGGTTTCAGACGGATGATATCGGTGATTTCATCATTCAAAGGGCGGATGGGACAGCCGCATTCTTTTTTTGTAATGCCCTTGATGACGCCCTGATGGGTGTCAGCCAGGTCATGCGGGGGGAGGATCATCTGGCCAACACCCCGCGTCAGATCATGATTCTTAATGCGCTCAATCTTCCTGTCCCAGCGTATGCCCATTCAGCCTTAATTCTTGGCGATGATGGCGCTCCCTTATCCAAACGTAATGGCAGCTTGAGTATTCAGGAACTTAGACAACGCGGTTATTTCCCGATAGCTGTGATCAATTTGATGGCGCGTCTTGGGCATCATTATGAATCAGAGGAGCTCATGGACCTGGTGGCGCTCAAGGATGGGTTTGCACTTCATCATGTCGGCCGCTCTCCCGCGCGTTTTGATCACAACCATCTCAACCATTGGCAATCACTGGCCCTCAGACAAGTGAGTGATATGGGCCTTGACGCCTGGCTTCAGGAGGAAACCCACGTCCTTATACCGACGTCTCAGGCGGCTTTATTCCGTGACGTGGTTCGGAGTAACTGCCAGAATCCTTTTGAAGCTCATGAGTGGGCCCGTCTCTTATTTACCGAAGAAGCCTTCGAGGTAGACGCTGAATGCAAAATTCTGGCTGATCAAGCCGGTGAAGACTTTTATCGGCAGGCCCTTGATGCCGCTGCTTCACACCCTGAGGACTTCACAGCTTTTTTAAGCACGCTCAAGGAAACTTCGGGGGCGAAGGGTAAAGCGCTCTTTATGCCTTTAAGAGCGGCCTTCACCGGTCGTCATGACGGTCCTGAACTTGCTCAACTCTATCGCCTGATTGATCCCTCCATCTTGAACCGCCGACTTGCCGTCTATTTATCACCCAGTCACTGATGCTCCAGATCTACAACACCCTCGCTCGCAAGAAGGTCCTTTTTACCCCCATTGAACCTCCTAAGGTTCGAATGTATGTCTGTGGAATGACGGTCTATGACCTATGTCACCTCGGCCACGCGCGGGTTATGGTTGCTTTTGATGTGGTCGCACGGTACTTAAGATATTCAGGTTTTGAAGTGACCTATGTCCGTAATATCACCGATATCGACGATAAGATCATTCAGCGTGCGCAACAAAATGGCGAAACCATCGAGGCACTGACTGAGCGTTTTATTAACGCGATGCATGAGGATGAAAGGGCGCTCGGGGTCTTACCCCCTGATATCGAGCCACGTGCTACTGCGGCTATGTCGGACATCATCCAGATGATTACGACCCTGATTGACAAAGATCTGGCCTATGTGGGTCACACGGGGGATGTCTTCTATGCCGTTGCCGCCTTCAAACGCTATGGTCTTTTATCAGGCAAACAGCTTGATGACCTTCGGGCAGGTGAGCGGGTCGATATTGATGATGCTAAACGAGATCCGCTTGATTTCGTCCTCTGGAAAATGGCAAAACCAGGTGAACCTTCTTGGATGTCACCTTGGGGGGCTGGCCGTCCTGGATGGCATATCGAGTGCTCTGCGATGTCCACGCGTTGTTTAGGAAACCATTTCGACATCCATGGGGGGGGTATGGATCTTCAGTTCCCTCATCATGAAAATGAAATTGCACAATCAGAAGGCGCTACAGGCTGTACCTTTGTGAACGTCTGGATGCATAACGGCTTTGTCCGTGT
>JBEIRQ010000032.1:0-10614 GCA_040375885.1 Methylococcus sp. | reverse complement strand
GTTCCACCATGATCTCGTCAATGTCATAGAAAAAGAGAGTATTAAGAAGTCCTTGAATCTTCGACGGACGGCCTTGTGGTTGAAGGTCTAACAGTTTCACAGACCGGTCTAAGAAGAGTAGGCTCACGCATTGATCAAAAGCCTTGAAGGTCAATAACTGATCAAAGAACTCTTGGAGACCATGAGGTTCGAGGGGATAGGCCCTTAGAATAAAAAGGCACCGCTTAGGCTTCACGAGGAACGCCAAAAACGAGGGTCCGATCAGCCTTCAAGCACGCATCAACCCATGATCCGAGTCCCCCTGACTTAAATCCTGCCCGAAGGGTTGGGTTATCACCCAAGGGGCCTCGCCGCTCTGAGGCTGCGGTGCAGACCAACAGGTCTATCCCTTTTTCGGCCAGCGTAGACCAATCAGGCCCCATTATCAGGGCATTTGGATCCGAAAAGGCATTCATGACCCCGTCATGGTAGAAAAACACCAAAAGCACCTCATGCCCACACGCCAATGCGGCTTTGATAAACTCATACCCACCAGTTACCGCCTCACTGTCAGGTCCTCGATCGTTGATCTGAATAGCGTAGCGCATGATCTCCATTGAAGTGAACTCGATTGAACCCCACTATACCTCTACCCGTCACTTTCGAGGTACTACCTGTCTTGTTGCGAACCACCCGACCACTCATCGCCGCCATTCTGTTGGTCTTCACAGTCACCACCCTTCCTGTGGCCGTGGCGACCGAGATGCCCCAGATCGAGCTGCCGGACATCGGCGACCCGACCGGTGTCATTATGACGGCACAGCAGGAAACGGAGCTTGGAGAAGCCTTTTACCGGAACCTCCATGCTCAGATGCATATCGATGCAGACCCCGAAATCAAAAACTACATTCAATCTCTCGGGGACAAGCTAGCCGCCAACAGCGATAACCCACAGCAGCGTTTCACCTTTTTCGTGGTCGATGAAAATGTTATCAACGCATTCGCAGGACCAGGTGGCTTCATTGGGGTAAATTCAGGACTGATCCTTCTAACCGAACAGGAGAGCGAACTCGCATCGGTCATCGCCCACGAAATCTCCCACGTCACCCAACGCCATCTTTTTCAGACTTTCCAAGCAGCCACCCGCATGGCTATCCCCAACGCCATCGCCATGCTTGGTGCCGCCCTTATTGGTGCCAAAGCCGGAGGAAGTGGCGCCATGGCCGCCATGATGGCGGCTCAAGGGATGAGCGCTCAGTACCAGATCAATTTTACCCGTGACAATGAAGTCGAGGCTGACCGAGTGGGGATGCAGATTCTCTCCAAATCAGAGTTCGATCCTCGATCCATGCCGGAGTTTTTTGAAAGGATGCAGCAGAGCACACGGTTTGTTGGCAACCGTATTCCAGAGTTTCTCCTCACTCACCCGGTCACCACCGCGCGTATCTCAGACACCCGAGACCGCTCAGAACACTTCGACTACAAGCAATATCCTGATTCAATGACCTATCAGGTCATCCGCGCCAAATTGAGAGTACTCGGCTCAGCGAGCCCCCGTTTGGCCCTCGAATACTTCACCACCATGCAGAATAGAGGAACGGCACAACAACAACATGTGATGAATTATGGGATGGCGCTGGCCCAGGGCAAGATCGGCCAAACCGAGAAGGCGCGTTCCACCCTCCAGCAACTCGTGCAGCAATATCCTCATCAGTCGCAATTCATGAATGCCCTCGCCAACACGGAAATGGAAGCTAAGAATTTTGTCCGTGCCGCACAACTTTATGAGCTTGCACTCCAGCGCTTCCCAGACAATGAGGCTATGACGCTCAGTTATGCCCGGGCACTGCTCAATACCCAACAGGCCAGCAAAGCGCGGACTCTCCTCCATCACTTCACCAAACACCATGCGCCGGACCCCGACCTCTATGAATTGATGGCGGAAACTTACAGTAAATTGAATGACGAGGGAGAATCTCATCGCTATTACGCTGAAGGTTATTACCTCTTAGGGCAAACAAGAGAAGCGTTACTGCAGCTGCAACTGGCAAAAAAAGCGTCAGGCAATAACTTTTACCTGAATGCGGTCCTTGACGAGCGGATGGAGCAATGGAAGAGCGAACAAATGGCGCAGAAGGATAAAGACTAAAGACCAGAAACTCCTCGCTCACGCTCCCCTTCTTTTCTGAGCTCGCGTTTTAAAATCTTACCGGCACCATTACGAGGGAGTCGCTCCAGCAGCACGAAACGTCTCGGCACCTGGTGCCGTCCCAAATGATTTCGACAAAATTCCCGGAGCTCTTGATCACACAGGGTGTGTCCCTCATGGCATGCGATATAGGCAACGGGGACTTCCCCATGACGCGAATCCGGTTCCCCGATAACGGCGGCCTCAAGGATCGCCGGATGGGTATAGAGAACATCCTCCAGCATCCTTGGGTAGACATTCATTCCGTTGACGATAATGAGGTCCTTCTTGCGGTCGACAATGCTGAAATACCCGTCAGCATCTTGGGTACCAAGATCACCGGTCAACAGCCAATCACCCCGCATCACGGCCAGGGTTGCTTCGGGTTGGTTCCAGTACCCCTTCATCACGTTCCTACCGCGAACCGCAATTTCGCCGACCTCACCCTCCTTGAGCGGGAGACCCTCATCATCGACAATCCGCATTTCAACCCCTGGGACCGGCAATCCCACCGTACCCGGTTTTGAGACGCCATCGATGGGGTTGACGCAGGTGACGGGTGAACACTCGGTAGGCCCATCGCCTTCATAGACCCTAATCCCGAATTTCTTTTGAAAAGCCTCCAGTACCGAGACCGGCATGGCTGCCCCACCGGCGATACCGAAACGGAGCGTCTGGAACAACCGGACCCGGTCATCACGGAGCTTTAGGAGAACACTGTAAAGACTCGGCACCCCGAGGAAGATGGTCGCCTGATGCCGATCGATCGTCCGTGCCATTCCTTCAGGATCAAAGCCCTGTATCGGTATCAAGGCACAGCCATTCATCAGCGGGGTCCATAGCCCCACCGTCGCTGCAAACGCATGAAACATCGGCAATACGACCAACACCCGATCGATACCTGGGCGCCAGCGCATCGCGACATGAACACTGTCGGCATTCGCCACTAAATTGGAATGGGTCAGCATGGCTCCCTTTGGAAAACCGGTCGTGCCTGAGGTATAGAGGATGACGACCAGGTCTTCATCGGGGTCAATTGAAGGTTTGACCCAGCCCCCCTCAGGGCTCAGCAAAGGCTTAAGATTTTCAAACGGGCTCTGAGATTCCTCAATCTCAACAACAACACTCAGCGCCTCAAGGTCTTGAAGGATGTCCTTTACTCTCGGCAGGAGTGAGGTTTGGACCAACAAAGCCCTGACCCCGGCGTCTTTCAGAATATAGGCAATCTCCCGAGGGTTGATGAGGAGATTGACTGGAACCAAAACGGCGCCAGCACGGACCACCGCGACATAAAGCAGCGCAAACTCCATCCCGTTAGCCGCATAAAGGGCAACCCGGTCACCCTTTTGAATGCCCAAGTGTTGGAGCGATGCCGCCATGATCGTGGCGGTTTCTTGGAAGTTCTGATGACGGATAGTCGCCGAATCGGTGAGCACCGCAGGACGGTCCCCCATCAGCCTGGTGACGGCATCCATCCGTTCAATCAGGTCACTCATGTTCGCCCTTGCCCTGGCCGAAGCTCAGGCCCCGGCTCAATTGATGATGTTGTGGCCGCGACCACGCATACAATTGATATAGGCTCGTTTATATTGATCATCAGCATTGACACCGGTATAAGCGCCCCCGCCAATTCCCCCAGTGGCAGCACCGATGGCGGCACCACCCCCTGGATTCCCAACAACAGCGCCAACAGCCGCACCGGTTGCAGCGCCCAGAAGCCCACCGACGGCAACACCCTTGGCGGATTCAGTGCCAACAGATCCCGCCTGAGAGGCGAGTGAACGACATTCCTCGGTATCTTTTGGAAGGTTTGCGGCATTTTTATCGTTTTGGGTATCCGCAACGGGCTGCCAGTTCGAATAAGACGCACAACCTTGAAGTCCCAACAATAATGCACTCATAAGAATCAACGGACGCATGTAAAGTCCTCCACGTGAGGTTAAAGTCAACGATTAAAAAGTAAGGCTCAACGGGCGTTTCAGCCAATCAAGGCTTCCCCTTGCGCCAATCTGGGTAAGGAGCGATGGAGGCCCATCGCCTGAACCATCGCCATCTTTTTAGCTGGCCCGATCCTCTCAGCCAGTCCTAGCCCTAAGTTACGCAACAATCGCAAAGGGACGCTGCGACTACCAAAGGCACGATAGAAACCATCCATGAGCGTCATCATCATGAAGTTATTGCGACGCCGCATGTTTTCATAACGATGAAGTGCGGCCTCTGATCCAAAGTCTTGGCCTTGATGATCAGCATCCAGCAACACTTCGGCCAATGCCGCCGCATCGAGGAGCCCGATATTGACCCCTTGCCCCGCTAGAGGGTGGATCATGTGGGCTGCATCTCCAATCAACGCCACCCCCTCTTTAATATAGCGGAGCGCGTGCTGGCGACGCAGGGGAAAACTGCCACGAGCGGTGATGGACTTAATCTCTCCAAGACACGCCGGGAAGGCCTCGATTAAGGCCTCTAAGAGCTGAGGGTTAGATAGACTTTTAAGGCGCCGAACTTCTTCTGGCGTGTTGTACCAAACCAGAGAGGCATGAGCGCCTGGCAGGGGCAATAGAGCCTGTGGCCCATTGGGTGTGAAGCGCTGCCAGGTAATGTCCTGCTGACCACACCCCGTTTCAACGGTCAACACCAGGGCCTGCTGTTCATAATCCCAGCCGCTCACGCCCATCCCTGCTGCTTGCCGAACCTTCGAAAAACCACCATCGGCAGCGACTAAAAGACGTGCCTTGAGACTCCGACCATCCTCCAGTTCAACCGAGGAGCCTTTGGGGTCGTAGGACATCGATCGCGTTTTAACGCCTTTAATCACCTCGACATTGTCGAAGTCATTCAGTCGCTCAAGGACCGCGAGCTGAATGATTCGATTCTCAACAATGTGCCCAAGGACCGGCTGATTAATCTCGTCGCTTAAAAATTCCACATCGCCAAGATCCTCCCAAACCCGCATCCTGCGGTAGGGGCAAAGCCTGCGGCGGGTAATTCCCCCCCACGCCCCGATGGTTTTTAGAATATTGGCCGAGGCGACGCTCAAGGCGGAGACCCGAAGGTCGAAGGGCTGGTCAACCACAAAAGGCTCAGGAGGAGCATCTTCTAAGAGGACGACTCGGAGTCCCGATTGGCCTAAAGCGCAACCCAGGGTTGCACCCACCATACCGCCACCGACGATCAAGACGTCACATTCACTTCCCATCAGCATCTCCCTGGATAGAGAGGCACATTATCCACCATTGAGGTGGGCTCCGCACGACCGATGAACTTCCAGGGGCTGTTGGGTGATGGGCGGCTTCTATGAGATTTAATCGGAGGTATTGTCCTCAACCATATTCGTTCCAATCAGGCCTGCGAAAGCGCCGAGGAAGGCATTGATGACCAACCAAAATGGCAAGGTCTCAAGCCCAAAGAATTTACCGCCAGTCACAATGGCCCAGATCATAGCAAGGAGTGCAGTCAAAACCGTGCTGACCCCACCCACCACACCACCATGAATAAAGCCATGATGTCCGGCCTTTTTGGCCGCAATGAAGCCTGGGATTAAGCAGGTCCCCAAACCGAGGGCTTGATTGATGGTATAGAGGATCCCCGCATTGTCACCGGTCGCTGCCGCCTCACCCAGCAACTGTGGCAACAAGACGATGTGAACAACGTAAAGGATCATAAACAATCCAATACCCCAAGCAAGGGCTTTTCCATTGAGCTCCATGACATACCTCTAAGAGTCGACTTTGTTATTCGGGGAAGGTTTGCTGTTAGACGGTCATCCTCGGAAAAATTCAACAACAAGAAACAAAACGCCCTGAGGCGACAAATCAAGCCAACAAAAGGTATATTGAGGGAATACGACAAGGGGCCCACGAGGGCTACTTGTCGCCGCCTGACATGTCAAGGATTTCTGCGAAGTTTCATGAAAAAGCTCGTTAAACGTCTGGCCATTCGCTGTGCCAGCCACCCCTTTGCCGTCATCGGCATCGCCCTACTTCTCTCGTTGCTGGCCATTCAAGCCGCGATTCAGATTCCGGTCTATACCTCAAGGCAAGCTCTTCTCCCTCAAAATACAGCGGTTGCCGCCCGATTGAACCGATTTCTTGAGACTTTTGGCGCCGCGTCGGATCTGGTCGTGGCCCTTGAAAACGCCCCAAGAGAAACCATGGAGGCGTTTGCCACCGAGTTGGCCAGCAATCTCAGAACACAGCCTGAAATCGCTCAAGCTGCAGAGCGTCTCGATACCGATTTTTTCCTGCACCAGGTCTATCTGATGATGCCGGTCTCGCAGCTAAAGAGTCTCGAAAGCCTCCTTCTTGAACAGGCGAAAGCGCCATTAAAACCCTTTTCTGCGCTGCTGCTCGAGGGTGCAGAAACGCTCAAGAACCCGCCAACCACCAAAGACATTGATCTCAAGGATGCTGAAAAGAGCCTTGACGCGCTCAATGCGACCCTCTCTGAATGGCAGCGCTGGCTGGAACAACCTGAACCACCTAAGGAGCTCTCTCTGGCAGGAATTCTAAAAGCCTTTGGCGCCGAACAACTCGGCAATGGCTATTTTTCTTCCAGGAAGGGTGACTTGTTGTTTTTGTTTGTCCATGCGAGAGATCCCAGCGAAAACCGTGAGAGTCTGGCCCCCTTCAATCAACGTATTCGTCAGGTCGCCGAGGATCTTCAGGCGACATTTCGGGCCAAGGGACAGCAGCCCCCCGAGGTGGTCCTGACTGGCCTTCCCGCCATCGAATACGAGGAATACCTCGATATCGAAAAAGACATTCGACTAGTGATCTGGTCGGCGGGGCTGCTGATAGCGACACTCATTTTAATGGTAGTTCGAAGCATCCGTTGGGCCCTTGCCATTTTCATTCCCATGGGTCTTGGGGCTCTTTGGAGTTTGGGTTTTGCCTATTTGGCGGTTGGGCATCTAACCATCATCACTTCGAGCTTCCTCGCGATCCTCTTTGGTCTCGGGGCGGACTACGGCATTTTTACAACCTCCCAGATCCAAGAATCGCGACGATCCGGCACCCCGCTCATCGAAGCTATCGGCGAAGGGATCGCCGAAGCCTTCCCGGCCGTAATGACTGCAGGGATCGCTTCGCTACTGATTTTCAGCGCTCTTGCTACCGTCGAGTTTCCAGGGTTTGCTGAACTTGGATTGATTGCTGCGGGTGGGGTCCTTCTGATTTTGATCAGTACCTGTTTCGTGCAACCGGCGGTATACGTACTATTTCCACCGAAGATCAAGGTCAAACGGGAGCGCTCCGATCGAAAGCCTCTAAAGGGCGCTTTTTGGCCTCCGATTGCTTGGATCTTGGTCATTTTATCGATTTTAGGCGCCCTCCTTGGCCTCCGTGCCGGGGTCTCTATCCCCTTTGACTATGACGTCCTGTCTTTACTTCCGAAAGATTCAAGGGCCGCTCAATATCAAAGACGCATGGTGAGCGAAACGGATTATCAATCGGAAGTTGTCATCTTTACTGCGAAGACGATCGATGAGATTCGTCACATTACGGATGAAGCCTCAAAACTCCAAAGTCTCGCGAAAGTGCAATCAATCACAGCCCTCTTCCCAGAAGATGCGATCGACCGTCTCGAAACGGCAAAGCGAATCGGCTTGATCGCCGATCAAAAGAAGATGCGCCTTCAGTTAGAGGCCTACGAGAAGAATCCCCTCACGGAAAATGACCTTAAAACGCTTTCAGGGCTTCTCAAGACGTCCTTGGATCAACTGGATCCGCTCGAAGAGCAGGCCTTTTCAGCGGGTCAGAAATCGCTAGTCGAGAAACTGGAATCCGCGAGGACCCATCTAGAAGCTCTTGCAGACAACATCACTCAGCATCCTGAACTGAGTCTTGAAAGAACCCATCTTCTCTTTAACTCTGTTCTTATCAAGCTTCACCAGGGGCTGAACCTCATGGCTGGCTGGCGCGATGCGACCCCACTCTCTCCGAAAGACCTTCCCGCCACCCTTCGTGACCGTTTCGTGGCTCCGGATGGGACCCTGGCCGCTTATGGCTTCCCAGCCAAAAGTGTCTATGACCCACAGAATCTCGATCAGTTGATGGATGAGGTTTATCGCGTCGATCCCACCGCGACGGGCTTTCCAAGTACCCATCAAGTTTTCTCAAAAGCGGTCGTTGACAGTTTCACTCGCGGCACCCTGATGGCCACCATCGTTTGTCTTCTGTGGCTGACGGTTGTTCTCCGTCGTCCCAAAGCCATCATTCTGGCGGCCCTGCCACTGGTTATCGGCGGCGGCTGGATGCTGGGACTGATGGCGCTCGGTGGGCTTCGGTACAATTACGCTAATATCATTGCCCTCCCCTTGGTGATTGCACTGGCTGTCGACTATGGCGTCTGGTTCAGTCATCGTTGGCATACCCTAAAGTCTTTAAGCCCCCTAGCCATCACACTCAATGCTGGCAAGGTCATCGCCTTGGCTGCGGGCACCGAAATGGCAGGCCTTGGTGCGATCACCTTGGCGAAATATCGGGGCGTTTCAGGGCTCGGTATGGACATCACGATTGGCCTCGTTTCTTGCCTCATCGCGACCCTTCTGGTGGCACCCGCCATCGGCCAACTGCTCAACCGCCCTTCTAAGGATATTTGAATGAAGACAAATTCCCTGCTCCAATTGAATGCACTGGTCCTAGGAGCCCTCCTTTCGCTCCACGCTGTTGCAGATCCTGAGCCGATTGTGGTTTGTTACCCCGGGGGACCCGTCAACGAAGCCGATGCGAACACCGCGATGGAAGCCATGTTAAGGGTCATTGAGCGGGTGGGTGAATGGCCAGCGCATCGCTTTAATAGCTTCTTCACGGCTGATCCTGCGCAGTGTAAATCGCTGATGACCCAGAAAAAACCAGCCTTCGCGATCACCAGCTTGGGGCTCTTTCTAGAACAGCATGATTCTCTATCGCTGGAGCCGATCGTCCAGCCTCGCATGAAAGGCTCGACCAGCGAACGCTACCATTTAATGATTCAGAAGGGACGTTACCCATCGCTCGATAGTCTTAAGGGAAAATCGGTTGGGGGAACCGTCTTTGAAGAACCCGACTTTCTTCAAAGGATCGTATTCAGAGGGACCATAGCGCCACTCACGTTCTTTCACCTTGAAAAAAGTAGACAGGCGATTAAGGCACTACGAAGTCTCGATAAGGGGGAGCTCGATGCGGTGCTCCTGAATGGCCAACAGTTCGACGCCTTACCCTCGCTCCCCCTGAAGTCATCACTTGAAGCCATCTTCACTTCTGACGCGATTCCCTTGATGGGGCTGATCGCTGATCAGAAACTGAGTTCTTTGGAGGAGAGAACCCATTTCGCCAAGGCCCTCGAAGGGATATGCCTTGATGTCGACGGCAAAAAGCTGTGTGAGCTATTTGGGATCGAAGCCTTTGTTCCTATTGATAAAGCCGCCATTGACTCGGCGATGGCGCTATGGAAAAAGGGACACTAAAACATGATCAGGTTCCTTCTATCGTCCCTTATACTGATCCTTTTGACCGCCCCAGGTTGCACATCACTCAATTCATCACTGGGTAGTGTCGCCGACAGCCGTCAATGCCCTAAAGATGATGCCGCCCTGGTTGTTCAACGTTCTTCCGCTCTAGGGCCCCAATCCACAGACGAGGAGCTTGCCTGTGCGCTGAGGGTCCTCATCGCATCCAGCGACCCCAAGGTCATCAAGTCGTCTCTATCGAGTCGCCTATCGCTTCATTTGAGTGAAAGGGAAGCCCCTGGAAGCGAGCGCGACCGCCACATTCAGCAGGGCATTCAACAGGGTGAAAATGCCGTAAAGCTGGGCGGCGATCAGGATGCCGCAGTCCATTACTATTTGGGCGCTTTGATGGGACTTTGGTTGAATGATCATCCCCTTGATGCCGGGACAATGTTGACGCGCGTCGAAAAGGAGCTCACCACGGCCAGCAAACTCTCAGAGTCAGTGGATGACGGAGGCCCCTTAAGACTTCTTGGCATGATTTATCTCAAAGCCCCCCCATGGCCGGCCGGCATGGGCGATGGAGACAAAGCCCTCGAGCTTCTCCAAAAGGCTGCCACCGAATACCCGCAACATCCCCTGAATCATGCCTTTTATGCCAAGGCACTGATCGAAGTGGATGACCGTAAGGAGGACGCCTATCGCCAGCGCGATGAAGGTCTCAAAGCACTTAAAAATGACCATTGGGGCCAAAATCGCATGATCTGGCAAGCTGAATTCGATAGCCTTCAAAAAGAATTGGCGCGGTGATAAGTCGTTCGTCTTAGTCTTGACCTATTGATCGAATCGCCCCAGCAAAAACATGCACATCCATTGATCTTATGACCCCCCCCGACTCAACCCTTCGTAAAGCGACCGAGAAGGCCGTTCGTTATCTCCTGACCCAACAAAAAAAGACCGGTGATTTTGAAGGGGAAATGGTCTGTTGCACGATGATTCTCGCCCAATCAGTCATCGATCG
>JBEIRQ010000050.1:0-8902 GCA_040375885.1 Methylococcus sp. | reverse complement strand
CTGGCCTTCGGGGTAATAGGGAGCTTCTGCGAGATTCTCAGCTAAAGTCTTGCCGGTGACGGTCAGGCAGTCACCATGCAAAAGACCGGCTTCAAGCAGTATCTTCATCAAGGGCTGGATACCACCAATCTCGACCAGTTCGGCCATAGCATAGTGCCCGCTGGGTTTAAGATCTGCGAGCATTGGGACTTTTTTCCCGATCCTCGAAAAGTCCTCAAGGCGAAGAGTTACTCCGGCGGCATCCGCCATGGCGAGGAGATGGAGGACGGCGTTGGTGGACCCGCCAAGAGCGATGACCACCGTGATGGCGTTCTCAAAAGCCTTGAGGGTCATGATGTCAAGGGGTCTAATGCCTTGCTCCAGCAGCGTCAAAACCTGTGCGCCTGCAGCGATGCAGTCCTGCTGCTTGTCGGCCGAGATGGCTGCTTGGGCGGAACTTCCAGGAAGGCTCATGCCGAGAGCCTCGATCGCCGAGGCCATGGTGTTGGCGGTATACATCCCACCACAGGACCCCGGGCCTGGAATGGCTAGGGATTCAATCGCTTTCAGTTCTTGGTCATCGATCTGATGGTTGGCGCGAGCCCCCACAGCCTCAAACACGGAGACAATATCGAGCTTCTTGTTGCCATGGCAACCACTCAAGATCGTGCCACCATAAACGAAAATGGCAGGCCGATTGAGTCGTGCAATACCGATCAGGCAGCCTGGCATGTTCTTGTCGCAGCCACCAATCGCTACGAGTCCGTCAAAGCCCTGACAGCCGACCACCGTCTCAATGGAGTCTGCGATGACCTCGCGTGAGACCAGCGAGTATTTCATACCCTCGGTACCCATCGAGATCCCATCTGAAATCGTAATCGTATTAAAGATAACGGCTTTGCCACCCTTTTCATCAGCGCCTTTGGCCGCCGCATCGGCCAGCTGGTTGATATGCATATTGCACGGTGTGACCATACTCCACGTCGAGGCAATCCCGATTTGGGGCTTGGTGAAATCCTGATCTTTGAAGCCGACCGCATGGAGCATGGCTCGACTTGGAGCCCGCTCCATCCCATCGACCACCAGGGAGGAAAACGCGCGGGTTGAATGCTTGGTATCAGACATGATGAATTCTCGTCACAGAAAATAGGGAAGAAATGGGTGTGTTAGGGGAATCAGTAGGAGCCCCAATGGTTCCGGCGTTTAAAACTGAGACGTGGCAACAACACCCCGAGAATGATCCCGATCAGTAAGACGGCGCCACCGATCATGAACCAGGTCTGCTTTTGGTCCTCATTGAGCGCATTTTTTGCTCGGGTGGTCGTCTCAAGTTCCCGTTTGAGGGCAATCACGCTAGATTGCAGCTGATCACGCTCGGTCTGAATCCGAAGGATATCCGAGGAGGCTTGGCGTACGGCAATTAATTCGGTTTGGAGGCGACTGACGTCTTCGCGAAGTTGCTCCGGGGATTTGGGGGGTTGATTTTCGGTGATCACGGCGGGGCCCTGCGGAACCGGAACCGCACTGATGACCTTCAATGGAATCCAGCCGATCTCGCCCGAATCGAGTGCGATCCGGGCGTAACCGAGTCGCTGATTGACCTTGAGAACCTTGAAGGGTGTCCCCGGGGTCAACGCAGCGAGGCTTTTATCCTTGGCTGAAAGACCTGACATGAGGTCAATGGTGGCGCCAGCGGCGATCCATTGGGTGAGGGGTTCAGCGCCGATTGGGAGCGCAGTGAGAAGGCAAAAAACCAGAAAAGCTCTTGGTAGCGGGAGATGAAACATGGTCTTTGGATAAACTTTTTTTGGCGATAAGGAGGCTTTATGGGGGGTCTGGGTCCTGGTCAAAGGATTGGGCCCCATGGCCCTCGTTCGATAAAGCCGCCATGGTATCTCAACCTTGGAATCCTGACTAACCGTGAGCCTCTTTGCGCCATTTCTTGAAAAGTGCTTGAAAGGATTTTTAGGTCAAGGTGACCGATCGGCCATGGCGGATGTTAAATTAGGAGAAGTTGTCACCTAGAGCCCTTTTTCAAGGCCGCCTCCGCGATGATAGGGCGTGGTCAGATGAGGCCAAATTTAAATCGTTTCGAACGCTACCCATCATGAAAATTCTGGTGACCGGCACGGCCGGTTTTATTGGTTCATCCCTCGCACATGCCCTTCTTGACCGAGGGGATCAGGTGATTGGTCTCGACAACCTCAATGACTATTACGACGTTCGGCTCAAGGAAGATCGCCTTCGGCGCTTGACCGTGAGGCCCGGCTTTACCGAGCTCCGTCAGTCCCTTGAGGACCGCGAGGCTTTGTTTGAGGCTTTCAGGAGCCATCGACCGCATCGGGTGGTCAATCTCGCTGCACAGGCGGGGGTCCGCTACTCGCTGACCAACCCCAATGCCTACATCGATGCCAATCTGGTGGGGTTTTGCAACATTCTTGAGGCATCACGTCATCATGAGGTCGAACATCTGGTGTATGCCTCTTCGAGCTCCGTTTATGGTGCTAACACGAGGATGCCTTTTTCCGTTCACCACAACGTGGACCATCCTGTCAGCTTGTACGCGGCGACCAAGAAGGCGAATGAACTGATGGCGCATACCTATAGCCATCTATTCCAAATGCCGACGACCGGTCTTCGATTCTTTACGGTGTATGGCCCTTGGGGACGTCCTGATATGGCGCTATTCAAGTTCACCCGAAGCATTCTTCGGGGAGAACCCATCGAGGTCTACAATTTTGGTAAGCACAAACGAGACTTCACCTACATTGATGATATTGTCGAAGGCGTTGTAAGAACGCTCGATCGGCTCGCTGAGCCCAATCCACAATGGCAGGGTGACCATCCGGATCCCGGCACCAGTAGCGCCCCCTACCGAATTTATAATATTGGCAATCAGGAACCGGTTGAATTAATGCGGTTTATTGAGGTGCTGGAAGGCGCTCTTGGGAAGAGCGCTGAAAAGATCTTTCTTCCTCTTCAAGATGGAGATGTGCCGGCGACGTTTGCTGACGTTGAAGATCTCCAAAGGGATGTTGGTTACGCACCTAAAACGCCCATAGAAACCGGTATTGCGCGGTTTGTGGCCTGGTACCGCGATTATTACGGCGAGGCCTGAAGTGGCCTTGACCGATCCATCCCTTTGGGCTCTCCTGCCTCATGCCAAAGTGCCGGTTCTGGGATTTGCCGCCCCCAGTGGAACCGGAAAGACCACCTTGCTCTGTCGCCTGATTCCAATCCTTCGGGCGCGGGGTCTCATCCTGGGTTTGATCAAGCACGCGCATCACGACTTTGATCTTGATCAACCGGGGAAAGATAGCTTTGAGCTTAGAAAGGCGGGGGCCTCCAAGGTCTTGATCACATCGTCAAGGCGGCGCGCTATGGTGACCGATCATGCCTCCCCCATGGAGCCTCACCTTGATCAAGAGCTTCGTCATCTTGATCAGGAAGGGCTTGATTTGATTCTGGTCGAAGGTTTTAAGCGAGAGGCTTATCCAAAACTAGAGCTCCACCGGGCGGCGCTGACAACGCCTTTTCAGTACCCTTCGGATACCAGCATTCTCGCGTTGATCACCGACATGCCGCCCCTCGACGCCCTCGCAATACCCTGCATCAATATCAATGACCCTGAAGCCATCGCCGATTTCATCATGAAACGGTTTCTCCCTGAGGCACAACGTGCAATCCATTTGCGATAGTCTCCCTAGCGTTTTGTCTCTCGCCGAGGCTAGGCGCAGGCTGGTGGGTTCCTTGTCGCCGGTCAGGGGGGTCGAGTCGGTTCAATCAGGCGGTGCTCTCGGGCGGGTGACCGCAGAGGACATTTTGACAACCGTTGATTTTCCGCCTTTTTCAAATGCGGCCATGGATGGCTATGCGGTCCGCTCAGTGGATGCTCTCCCTGGAGTCATCCTTCAAGTGGTGGATCGCGTCATGGCGGGAGCCCCTTCAGTTTCTGCCCTTGAGCCGGGGCAGGCCATTCGAATCTTTACCGGGGCCCCCCTCCCCGCTGGCGCTGATGCGGTGGTCATGCAAGAAGCGGTGGTCCTTGAGGGGGAGACCCTTTGCCTTTCAGCGCCGCTCCTATCCGGGGAGAACGTCCGTTTTAGGGGGGAAGAGCTTCGAGTGGGTGAGCGACTCCTCCCTTCAGGCCGCATCATTCGTCCCCAGGAGTTGGGGCTACTGGCGCAAGCGGGGGTGGCAACTATTTCGGTTCGACGGCGTCCCCGGGTGGCGGTCCTTTCCACTGGGGATGAATTGGTGGCTTCAGGGGGCACGCTTGGCCCCGGTAAGATTTATGAAAGCAACCGGGCCGTTCTTCTCGGTCTTCTGGCGGATTTGCCTGTTGAGGCCTTGGACTTTGGGATCGTCCGTGATGACAGGGCCTTATTGGGTGATGCGCTTAACATCGCGGCTGCTGAGTCTGATGTGGTGATCACCAGCGGTGGCGCTTCGGTGGGAGACGCAGATTTTATGGTGGAGCTATTGACGGAAAAGGGTCGCGTTGAATTCTGGAGAGTGGCCATCAAGCCTGGCAAGCCATTCCTGCTGGGGCACCTTGGTGGTACCCCATTATTTGGCTTGCCGGGTAATCCTGTTTCGTTGATGGTGACCTTCATGGCCTTAGTAAAGCCTGGTTTGGAGACTCTCATGGGACTCGTGCCATCAGAACCCGTCCGCTGGCCTGTTCGGGCCCTCGGGGCGATTCGAAAGGCGCCTGGCCGGCTTGAATTCATGCGGGGCGTTCTCGAGCGACGCCAGGGTGAACTCTTTGTCACCCCGCTCGCTGAACAGGGGAGTCACCGCCTGACCTCGATGAGTGTGGCCCACTGTTTGATCGTCCTCCCTCAAGACTCAACCGGTGTTGCCGCGGGTGATTGGGTGTCGATCGAGCTTCTTCCAGGTGGTGAGCGCGATATTCTCGAGGGGGCGGTGTGATCGGCGATCAGGGACTCTGTGATGCGATTTTGCTCTACTGCCGGCCTGGATTTGAAAAGGAATGCGCCTCCGATATCGTCCAACAAGCGGCTCTTTTGGGGGTTCATGGCTATGTTCGAGCGATAACGGACTCTGGCCATATCCGATTTGTGGCAGCGGAGGGTGGTGCGGCACTTCAGGATCACCTGAGATTTAGTGATCTCATCTTTGCGCGTCAATTAATCCATCAGATCGGCGAGATCGAGGATCTCCCGGCCCATGATCGGCTGTCGCCGATTATGGCCATGATTGACCAAAGTGGTCTTCGCTTTTCGGATGTGTTTATGGAAACAGCCGATACCAACGAGGCTAAGTCGCTCTCGGTATTGTTGCGCAAATTCAAGGTGCCTTTGCGCCGCGCTCTTGAAAAGAAAGATCTTTTGGGGAATGAGCACCTGCCTCGGTTGCACGTGTTTTTTGAAACAGGGACAGAGGTTGTGCTGGGATTTTCAAACCCGCGCAATGCATCCCCCTGGCCGATGGGGATCCCAAGGCTCAAGTTTCCCGCGGGGGCTCCAAGCCGATCGACCTTGAAGCTCGATGAGGCCTTTCAGTTTTTTCTGGCGCACCCTGATGAGGCACTGGTACCGGGCATGACCGCAGTGGATCTTGGGGCTGCCCCGGGGGGCTGGACTTACCAGTTGGTTCGGCGACACATTCGAACGGTCGCGGTGGATAATGGCCCGATGGATTCCAGGCTTCTTGATTCTGGAATTGTGCAGCATGCAAGGGCCGATGGTTTTCGCTATCGTCCCCTAAAGCCGGTGGATTGGTTGGTCTGTGACATGGTCGAGCAGCCGCATCGAGTGGCCGCCTTGGTCGCCGACTGGCTGGCTGAAGGTGCTTGCCGTGAGGCCATCTTTAACCTGAAGTTACCCATGAAAAAACGCTTCGACTGTGTCAGTGAATGTCGTAGTATCATCGAGGATAGGCTCCTTAAGGCTGACCGAAAGGTCGTGATCGCCTTCAAGCAGCTTTATCACGATCGTCAGGAGATTACCGGTTATGCAACGCGAGGGCGATCATGACGGGTCGCCGGGATGGCGGTTTGAGTGAGTGATTCCCTATCGACATAGACTTTTTTTCTCTGGATGCTGGAGTTAACGTTTCATGAGCAACGTTCTCGATAATGAGAGTGATGTCGGCCACCACCATATTTCCAAGCAATACGACCATGAGTTGCTGGCCATTCGTCATCGCGTCCTAAGACTCGGAGGCTTGGTCGAGGCTCAGGTTGAATCAGCGGTCATCGCGCTTCGTGAAAGTGATGTCGAGCTTGCTGAAAGAGTCATCATGGATGATTACAAGGTGAATACCCTTGAGGTTGCCATTGATGAAGAATGTACAAAGATCCTGGCGCTGAGACAGCCCGCCGCCCGTGACCTTAGGTTAGTGGTGGCAGTGATCAAGACCATTACTGATCTAGAGCGGATCGGCGATGAAGCAAAGCGGATTGCGCGCATTGCCATCGATCTTGCCGATCACTATCCGAAGAAGAACCAGCTGACCGATCTCCAGCAATTAGCCCAGCACGCCCGGGTGATGCTGCGTGAGGCCTTGGATGCCTTTGCCCGCATGGATGTGGATGAGTCTCTCCGAGTGGTTCATGAGGACCAGCAGGTCGATCGAGAGTATGAGAGCATCATGCGCCAGCAAATCACCTATATGATGGAAGATCCTCGCTCCATCCCGGTTTCGCTCAATATCATGTGGTCGGCAAGGGCCCTAGAGCGGATCGGTGATCGGGCCTGCAATATCTGTGAGTACGTGATCTACTCTGCGATGGGGAAAAATATCCGGCATATCAGTATTGATGAGGTCGAGCGTGATCTCAAATCAGGCTGATTCGTCCTTCTCTTTCGTTTCAAGCTTAGGGGGTTCTAGGCCCAGTCATTGGGTGCCCTGGGTGGTGCCGAGGTGGTGTGGTTTTAGAGGTTGTCTTAGCCCCTCTTAGGTGGTTATCCGCGGTGATTATCCGTATAATTTAGCCTTGATGAAAATCACCTCGATGATCGGCGGTCATGCCTTCGGTGGAGGACGATTCGCCCCGAGGGAGGGCTTTTCAGGGGGCGTTTTGAGCCTCGGGTCATGGGTTTTTATGAATCATTGCCCCCCGCGCTACACCCTCAGATTGTCCCTCCGATAGGCCCTGCCTCACCAGGCGCGGATTTCAAGTTACAAGAGATCACTTCGATGCTGCCCCGTTTTTTCACCCCAGTCCTTCTGATCTTCATGGCCTTCGGGGCCGGTCCTTTGTGGGCATCAGAGACGTTTACGATCGAAGACATTCGTATTGAGGGGCTTCAGCGCGTTTCTCCGGGCACCGTGTTTAATTATCTCCCAGTGAAAGTGGGTGATGAATTTGATCAACGCCAGTCATCTGAAAGTATCAAAGCACTTTTTAAGACGGGTTTTTTCAAGGACGTTAAATTGGAGCAGGAAGGCGATACCTTGGTGGTCATCGTTGAAGAGCGCCCATCCATTTCGAGTGTGCACATTGAAGGAAACAAGGACATCAGTAGTGATGACCTTAAGAAGGCGCTCAAGGGGATTGGTCTTGTTGAGGGCAAGGTCTTTGATCGAGCCATTTTGGACAAGGTCGAGCAGGAACTCCGTCGTCAGTATTTTGGTCGGGGCAAATACGGCGTCAAAATCGAATCCAGTGTCACTGAGCAGCCGCGGAATCGGGTAGCGGTTGAGCTGTCGATCTCAGAAGGCAAGGTCGCGACGATCAAGCAGATCAATGTGGTCGGCAACCACTCCTTTGAAGATGAACAGCTGCTGAATGAGTTTGAACTGAGTACCGGTAATTTGTTGTCGTTCTATACCAAGAACGATCAGTATTCGAAGCAAAAGCTGTCCGCCGATCTTGAGCGCCTTCGCTCCTTCTATCTCGATCGTGGTTACATTAATTCCCAAATTGAATCGACTCAGGTCGCGATGACGCCGGATCGCAAGGAGATTTATCTCACGGTCAATATGAAAGAGGGTGAAGTTTACAAGGTCAGTGATGTGAAGGTGACCGGGAAGCTGATTATTCGCCCGGAGGAAATCACGCCACTGGTCCAGATTGGTCCTGGGGACAACTTTTCAAGAAAGCTAGCTACTGAGACGCAAAAGGCCATCAGTGACCGTTTGGGCGATGAGGGTTACATTTTCGCCAACGTCAACATGGTTCCTGATATCGATGAAAGCCGAAAGACGGTGAGCATGACCTTCTTCGTCGACCCCGGGAAGCAGGTCTATGTGCGGCGGGTGAACTTCAAGGGCAATACCAAGACCCGCGATGAAGTGCTCAGGCGCGAAATGCGACAGATGGAAGCCGCGTGGGCCTCCACTACCAAGATCGAACGATCGAAGACGCGGATGGAGCGTCTCGGCTACTTCCAGGAAGTGAATGTCGAAACACCCGCGGTGCCCGGCACCTCCGATCAGATTGATGTCAATTACAACATTGTTGAGAAGTCTTCCGGCAACATCATGGCCGGCGTCGGTTATTCGCAGCTGCAGGGGATTATCTTCAATGCGAACGTGACCCAGGACAACGTCTTTGGGACCGGCAAAAGGGTGGCCTTTAACTTTAACAATAGCCGTATTAATACGATTTACCAGACCAGCTACTTCAATCCCTACACCACCTTGGATGGTGTCAGCAGCGGGGTCGACCTGACGTATCGACAGACGAACGCTTACGTCATCAATTTGGCCAACTATTCGACCGATACCGGCGATATTGGGGGGAACATTGGCATTCCTTTGGGTGAATTCGACAGTATTCGTTTTAATCTCGACTACAACTACACCAACCTCAAGACCAGTACAAAGTCCTCCCGGGAGATTCAGAACTTCCTACAGGAATACACGGGTAATTCGATAGCCACCCATTACGGCTTCAAGTACATCCCGGTGTCGGTTGGCTATGTCCATGACACCTTGAATCGGGCGACTT
>JBEIRQ010000065.1:0-8018 GCA_040375885.1 Methylococcus sp. | reverse complement strand
GGTTATTCCCTGATTCGAAAGATTCTTGAGGTCAGTGGTCATGGCCCCGAAGGAGAACCAGCCCCCACCGCCTTGATGGATCAATTGATGGAACCAACGCGCATTTACGTGAAGTCGCTGTTGGCGCTGATGAAGAGGGTCGATGTGAAGGCCTTTGCCCACATCACCGGCGGCGGGATCACGGAAAACCTTCCAAGAGTCTTTCCTAAGGGTCTTGGTGCGAGGATCGACCTTGGGTCATGGGCTCGGCCAGAGGTCTTCGAGTGGCTCAAGGCGAAAGGTCGGGTCTCGACGCCTGAGATGCTCAAGACCTTTAATTGTGGTATCGGCATGGTGGTTTGCGTGAAGGCTGATCAGGAAGCTTTGGCTATGGAGGTACTGACCGCCTTGGGTGAAAGCGTGTGCCCATTAGGCGCGATGGTCGAGGCCCCGCAGGGACCCCTCGTGACCTATGACGGTCAATGGTAAGGAGGATTCGCTGATGACAATAGCCTTGAGTGTAGTGGTGCCGGTCCACAATGAAACCGATAATCTGCGTCCTTTGATTGAGGAAATCGAGGCCGCCGTTAAAGGGCTTGGCGCCTATGAGATTCTCTATATCGACGATGGCAGCACCGATGACACCTTCGATATGTTGATGGGCTTGCAGCGAGAGTTTAAATCCTTGAGGGTGCTTCGCCACAGAGCATGCTGTGGTCAAAGTACGGCGGTTCGCACGGGGATCTTGGCGGCTAGGGGAAGGGTTATCGCAACTCTTGATGGGGATGGGCAAAATGATCCCGCGAACATACCCGCCCTTTTCGAAGCCTGGGAGAGCCTCTCTAAGGAGGGGAGGGGTGCCTTGGTCGCAGGGTATAGGAAGAACCGCAAGGACACCGGTTGGCGCAAATTCTCCTCCCGATTCGCCAATGGGATCCGTGCCAGACTGCTTCAGGATGCAACTCCTGATACCGGCTGTGGTCTTAAACTTTTCGATCGTTCGCTTTTTTTAACGATGCCCTATTTTGATCATATGCATAGGTTTCTTCCGGCGCTCGCGCAAAGAGCTGGGGCTCGGGTGGTTTCAGTGGAGGTCAATCACCGCCCAAGAACAAGGGGCGTTTCGAAATACGGAACCTGGCACCGTCTTTGGGTGGGTATTTGGGATCTTATGGGGGTCATGTGGCTTCAGCGTCGGGCGCATCGGCCCGAAGTCGAAGAGCTGCAAGGGCACTAATAACGATGTTTTCTTCCGCGACCTATGGATCGTGAGTCATTAACCAAGAGGTAACGCCATGACAGTTTTTTTCTCGTTGAAACCAATCCGCTGCCTTCTTCTGGCTGGCTTTTTGATTCCAGCTCTGAGTTTAGCTGAAGAGGCAGTCATGCCGCCTAAAGAGACCTTGCTTGAGAAAGAGCTTCAGCTGGCATCACCTAAAGGGACGGTTAAGGTCTACCAAATCAGCTTTCCGAAGGGTTTTAAGACGCCTCAACATACCCATGAGGGGCCGGGGCCTCGTTATATTCAAAAAGGACGAATCAGAATCGATGAAGCGGGCACCCTCAAGGAGTATGGTCCAGGCCAGGTGTTCTGGGAGACCGGTGAGGTCATGACGGCTGAAAATGTGAGTGATGGTGAGGCTGTCCTGATTATTTTCGAGATTGTCCCAGACAAGGATGCTGTGGTCCAAAAGAAACACTAAGGATAAGGAGTGGCTCATGATGAAAAGACTGATGGGTACTGGGCTTATTTGCTTGGCGGTTGGGCTTCAAGCCTTTGCTAAGGAGGGGCCTGAAGATCAAGCGGCCATTCCGCAGGAATGGCAGCCAACGACCTTAAGCGATAAGACCTTGGCGAAGGTTCATGGCGGCGTTGAGGCGTACCAGAAATGTCTGAATGATGAGACACGCCTCCATGGCAATGATCCCGAAGATTCCCGTAAAGTCACCGATCTGATCCTTGGGCGTTGCGATAAGACCTTAACCGTCGTTAAAGAAGCGTTTGCTAGCGAAAAGGTCCCTCCAGTGGTTTCTGAGCGGTATCTCAAAAGCAAGCGATCGCGGGCCGCCCAGCAGGTTGTTAAGGTCGTCATGGGCGCACAGGCTGCTCGATACGCGAAAGATCATCCTTGAGGCGAGTCTTCTGAGGAAGGCTTAAAGGTCCCCGCTGGCTCCCTCTAGCGCCTTCTCGAAGGCGTTTTTACTGCATTCATTACGGGCGGATATTCCATGCAATTTGATCCTAATCTGATTCCAACGACGCTCGATCTCCTGCATTTGACGCTGGCCATCGTGGTCGCCTTTTTGATCCTTCTTTCTATTGTCCTTGGCTTGCTATGGGCCAAAGCGTCGACCAAAAGGCCCTCAAAAGCCGAACCGATGTTGGCAGCTCCTGCTGCGCCCGTGCTGAGAGCAGCCCCTGATGATGGCGCCTTGGTTTTTTTGAGTCTTTTGCAGCAGGAGGCTCGTTTTATCGATTTTGTGGAAGAAGATCTCTCCCATCATGCCGATGCCGACATCGGTGCGGCGGCTCGGGTCGTCCATGCAGGATGTCAGAAGATATTCCGTCAACACCTTGAGCTTCAACCCATCCGCTTGGAGGCGGAAGGCAGTGCCATTGAATTGCCGAGAGGGTTTGATGCCTCTTCGATCCGCTTGAGTGGTCAAGTGGTGGGTGAGCCTCCATTTAAGGGGGTCCTGGTGCACCCGGGTTGGCGTGCGAAGAGTATTCGGCTTCCAAAGCTTGGAGAACGCCATGATGTGATGATTTTGGCGCCGGCGGAGGTTGAACTTTGACCGAGCCCCGCTTTGCCGTCGGTATCGATCTTGGGACAACCAATAGTGTGGTCTCAGCGGTACCACTCGATACCGACTCTCATGAAAAGGTCCCGGTCGAAATTCTCCCTATCCCCCAGCTGATAGGGGCTGGAACCGTCGAATCACGGGATCAATTGCCGTCTTTCCAGTACCAGGCCCATCGAGAGGAAATCGATGAGGCTGACGTTGTTCTGCCCTGGAATTCAAAGCCCCTCGTGATTGTTGGGGAATGGGCCAGAATGCTCGGCAGCAAGACCCCGATTCGACTGGTGGCTAGCGCCAAGAGCTGGTTGTCTCATCAGGCCGTCAATCGGCGATCCGCGATCCTTCCAAGTCAAGCACCAGAAGACGTTCCAAGAATATCGCCCCTTGAAGCCTCCACCGGCTATCTTCGCCACCTTAAAGAGGCCTGGGATCACGCGCATCCTGAGGCGCCGTTGATCGATCAGCGGGTGGTGCTGACCGTTCCTGCCTCGTTTGACCCTGCAGCTCGGGACTTAACGGTGGAGGCGGCTGAGGCGGCTGGGCTTCCAAGGCCGGTGCTGCTCGAGGAGCCACAGGCTGCCTTTTATAGCTGGCTTCAGGCCAGTGAGGGGCGGTGGCGCGAATCGATTCGTTCGGGTGACATCATTTTGGTCGTGGATGTCGGGGGAGGGACCACGGACTTTTCACTGATTGCTGTCGGTGAGACGGCGGGTCTTCTTTCGCTGGAACGGGTGGCTATTGGCGATCATATCCTCCTGGGCGGCGACAACATGGACCTTGCCCTGGCCTATGGTCTCAGGACGAAGCTTGAAGCTGAGGGACGGCGACTTGAATCCTGGCAGGTTCTGGCATTGACTTACGCCTGCCGGGAAGCCAAGGAAGCGCTTCTTTCGGATGCGACGCTCAGTGAAGTGGCCATTGTGGTCCCAAGCCGCGGCGCTTCTTTGATGGGAGGGCTGTTGAGAACGCGGCTGACCCAGGAAGAGGTGACCGGCGTCCTCGTTGAGGGATTCTTCCCCTCGCTCGATGTGCATCAGGTGGAATTGGTCCATCACGCGCGCACCGGCTTAACGACCATGGGGCTCCCCTATGCTCAGGATCCGAGAATCACGGCTCATCTGGCGGTCTTTTTGCGTCGCCAGCTTGAAGCGCTCAAGGGAACCCAAGAGGTCTCACCGTCAGGGCCTGGTGGCTATTTTATTCAGCCGAGCGCGGTTTTGCTGAATGGTGGGGTTTTTCGCTCCGAGCGGCTTCGCCAAAAGCTTCTTGAGGTCTTAAATCACTGGCTTTTAAACGATGAGGCGGCCCCTGCCGGACTCCTCGAGGGTGCTGATTTTGATCTCGCCGTGGCTCGGGGTGCTGCCTATTATGGCTGGGTCCGTCAGGGTCCTGGGGTCCGTATACGAAGCGGGACGGCAGCGGCCTATTATGTCGGCGTTGAGAGCACTATGCCTGCCGTTCCGGGCTTCCCAGCGCCCCTTGAAGCCCTCTGTATTGCGCCATTCGGAATGGAGGAAGGGAGTGAGGCGGCGCTGCCGCCGATGGAATTTGGGGTCGTGGTCGGAGAGCCGGTGCGCTTCAGATTTTTTTCTTCTAAGGTTCGACGTGATGATGAGGTGGGTACCCGGCTTGATAGGTGGCCTCTCGGCGATCTCGAGGAGTTGGCCGATATTGAGGTGGTGCTCCCAGTCGAGGCCTTTAGACCCGGCGATATCGTTCCCGTCCATTTGGCGGCGCGGGTCACCGAGGTTGGAACCCTCGAATTGGAGGCGGTGGCAACTCAGGGTGGACACCGCTGGAAGGTCGCCTTTGACGTTCGAAGTGATCCGGGCGCTGAGATTAGAAGACTCTGATCGATGGCTCCAGAGCCCCGCGAATCCCCCTCCTGGCTGGTCGGTATCGACCTTGGCACCACCCACACGGTGGTGGCCGAAGCGAGCCTCTTGGGTGACCCTCTGATTCGACCCTTTTCGATTGAGCAGTTGGTGGGTCCTGGGGAAGTCGATTTAAGACCTCTCCTCCCTTCGGTACGCTATCAAGCTTTAAAAGAGGAGGTCAGTGAAGGGGATGTCCAATTACCTTGGCCTCAAGATGAAGGGGATCCCCATCATGTTCCCATTATTGGCGAATGGGCCCGTCAGCTTGGGGCAAAGTCCAAGGGCCGACTCATCACGAGCGCAAAGAGCTGGCTGTCACACCCTTCAGCGGATCGGACGGCCGCCATTCTTCCTTGGGGGAGTGCCGAGGAGATCCCGAAGATTTCGCCGGTCGAGGTCTCAAAGGGATTCCTTCAGCATGTCGTGAGCGCCTGGGAGCGGGCGCATCCCGGTTCCTTTTTGAAGGATCAGGAGATCATTCTGACCGTCCCCGCTTCCTTTGATGAGGCGGCGAGAAATCTGACGATGGAGGCTGCCCGTCAAGCAGGGCTTAAGGAACTCAAGCTGCTCGAAGAACCACAAGCGGTTTGTTATCACTGGCTTTGGCGTGAGCGTGATGCAATCAAGACCCGATTGGCTCATCGTCGCCTGATCTTGGTGATTGATATTGGTGGCGGGACCATGGATTTGACCCTCATTCGGGTCAAGCAGGAGGGCGGTGAACCTCAGTTGACCCGAGTTGCCGTCGGCAACCACCTGATGCTTGGGGGCGACAATATCGATCTCGCCTTGGCACAGTTGAGCGAACGCCGCCTGACCGCAGAAGGCCATCGGCTCGATTCCGGTGAGTTATCGCAATGGGTCGAACAATGCCGCTTCGCCAAGGAACGACTTCTGAGTCCTGATGCACCGGCTGAGGTCAAAGTCACCCTTCTTGGTAGCGGCAGCCGTCTCATCGGCGGGACGCGCTCAGTGACTCTTACTCGTGATGAAGTGATGGACTTGGTGTTCGGAGGCTTCTTTCCGGTCGTTGATCTTGATGATCAACCGGAGAGAAAGCGCGGCGGTGTGGTTGAATTCGGTCTTCCCTATGTCGCTGATCCTTCGATGACGCGGCATTTAGCCGCCTTTCTGAAGAGCCACAGAGAGGTGGCATGTGAAGCCTTAGGTACCGAGATAGGAGAGCCTTTACCGGATCTGTTGTTACTGAATGGCGGAGTGTTCAACAGCCCACTCATCACCCAGAGAATTCTTCAGCAGTTTGCTCACTGGGGCGCTGGACCCATTGATCTTCTTGAGAATCCATCCCCGGATCTTGCCGTGGCCGCCGGTGCCGTGGCCTATGGTATGGCGCGCCGGGATCTTGGGGTTGCCCGGATCGTCTCTGGTGCGCCGCGAAGTCTCTTTCTGGCGTTGCCCGAGGCTATGGGGACGGTGGGTCAAGCCTTATGTTTGCTCCCTAGGGGGACTGAAGAAGGTCTTGAAATCGTCCTTGAGGCTCGGACCTTTCTTCTGAGGCTCGGGGTGCCTGTGCGCTTTAACCTCCTCTCAGCACGAGATGATAGCCAACCCTTGCCAGGAACCTTGCTGCCCTTGAGGGAAGGTGTTTTCGATCCCTTGCCACCCCTGATGGTTCAACTTGACCTGACAGCTGACAGCGCCATATTGGAGCGTGAAGTCCGCCTCGTGGCTTCCCTGAGCGCGGTGGGAACCCTCGATCTTCATTGTGTAGCCAACGATGATGTTAACGCCCGCTGGCAGATTGCCTTTGAACTGCGTCAACCCAGTCAGGGTATGCCTTTGATGTTGGAGGAAGCCTCAGAGCCCAGGCTTCCTGAAGCCTTAAGCATTATTCAGGAATTTTTTGGGAGAAAATCGAAAGAGATTGATCCTAAAAGGGTCAAGGGGATGCGCAGTGAACTCGAGAAAATCTTAGGCCCGAGGGCTGATTGGACAATGGGGGTCCTTCGGAGCCTTTTTGACGTGCTGATGGAAGGCTTGTCGCATCGTCGTCGCTCGATGGATCACGAACGTGTCTGGCTTAATTTGGCCGGTTTTTGTCTTCGCCCAGGCTATGGCTCTGCCGGTGATGAAGGACGGGTGCAGCAGATTTTCGAACTTTACCCGCAGGGGCCTCAGTTTGTGAATGAGTCGCAACACTGGTCAGAGTGGTGGACCCTTTGGCGCCGAATTGCGGGGGGACTGACGGAAGCACAGCAGTTGATGATTTATGGCGATCTCGTGCCTTTTCTTGACCCGGTGTCGGCTCGCCGTGGGAATACCCCAGCCCTCTTGAAGAAAAGGGCTTATGACGACATGCTCAGGCTGGTGGGAGGACTCGAGCGATGGCCGGTAAAGACCAAGATCGAAACCGCGAAATGGCTTCTAAAACGCCTTGAAAAGGCGGGAGAACCGTTGCCGATCTGGTGGGCGCTTGGACGGCTCTGTGCGCGGGTGCCCGCCTATGGCAGTGCCCATCAAGTGATTCCAGCGGACATCGTTGTCCCTTGGCTTGATCGTTTGATGAAGGAGAATCTTAAAAAGAGTCCCGACGTCGCGTTGGCCATCACCTTAATGGCCCGCATGAGCGGTGATCGCCACCGCGATATCCCCCTCGAGCAGCGGCTTTTAGTCGTAACGGCGCTGAAGGCTGCCCGGAGTCCTGAATCTTGGGTGGGGCTGATTGAAGCCTTGATAGAACTTCAAGCGGCCGATCAACAGCGCCTCATGGGTGACGCTCTCCCTCCAGGGCTTTCTTTATTAGAGCCCCCTTCCCATGACCCGGCGTGATCCCGCTTTATTGACTAGCGGTAGGCCAAGGATGATATGTGGGTGGCTCATCCTCTCGATCCTCCTGTCCTGGTCCCTGAAAGTCCTAGCCTTTGAGCCTTTTGAGGGGACCTTCAGAGCCACAGAGTCCTGTCCCGCCGGGGTCGGTATTCAAAGGTTTCAAGACGCGGTTTCAATCGAGGTCGGCCACCTTTACCCCCTCATGGGGTTCAACCGCAAAGAGGGTGAATATGTTCAGATAAGGCTTTTGGGACGTCATCCTGAAGGTCGCTGGGTTCAGAGGCGTTGTGGGGTGATTGAGCCCCTACTGGGCGATCGAGCTCCCTTAAAGAAACCCAAGGGCCTTCTTCTCGCTTTGAGTTGGCAACCTGCTTTTTGTGACACCCACCCTGGAAAGAGGGAATGTAACAATCGATTAAGTGATCGCTTTGATGCTAGTCATTTCGCGCTTCATGGACTCTGGCCTGAGCCTAGAGGTCTTGAATACTGCAAGACCTCGCCTAGTGAAAAAGAACTGGATAGTGCGAAGGCCTGGATGTCGTTACCTCCTGTCATCTTGAAGGAATCGCT
>JBEIRQ010000049.1:0-8937 GCA_040375885.1 Methylococcus sp. | reverse complement strand
GAGAATACCCCCGAGGAGAATGCTGCCTATTAAAAGGCGTATCCATCGTTGCTGATGGCTAGGAGAGAGTCTCTCCCAGGCTCTTTGAAGACGATTCATGGTCGACCGGCAATAAGATAAGGCCTTTGTGTACGGTGGGGTGTCAAAGATGGGCTGACGGCAACATAGATCTCCGATGAGGCACCTGGGGCGATCTTTGCTCTTGGCCAAAGGGCTGCTGCGAGGATGGCTTTTCCTTGAGACTTAAGGGCCGATTCATGAATGTCGATCGTCTCTTTACTGGAATTTTTGATGACCCCAATAAGGATTTCGAGACCTTCTCCTTCAAGGACCTGACCCGTTTTAATGTCATAGCGAGAGGAGGGGAGGGTGATCTTTTCATTGCCCAGAGGTTTTCGAAATCGGAAGCCTCCTGGGAGTTCTCCAAGGGCAATCGTTCTAAAGACTTTTTTGATGGTCTTGGAAGGATCTTTCTTTTGAAGATGCTCTAAAGACTCTTCATGGGAGTCCATGGGGTTAGGCCCTTCATGGGATCTTGAACCCTCCCCATGGGATGAGGCTTGAAGTTCAAGGTGGACCTCGCGAGGTGGTCTTGATTCTGGCTTCAACGTGAGCGATATCGCCTCCTCTTCCTCCTCCGCTTCAGTGATGAAGAGGGTAACGGGTTGATCATCTGTCGGTGCTACATAAAGGACGTGCCCTTTAAGTTCAGTCGTTGCTGGGTTGATGGTGCGAATTTCAGGATTATCGAACGGTAAGATGATTCGATTGAGGTGTCCTATGGCGATGGGAATCGAGGCAGGAACACCTGGATGAACAACCAAGGTCGTCAAAGAGTGATGATCAGGGGCGCTCTTTTGATGATATTTAAGTTCTTGCTCCTCTGGGTCCCATAAAGATATTTGTGCAAAGGCCATCAGTGGGGTCATCAAAAGGAACAAGGTGGATAGGATGTTCATGGTGATTTCTTTGTGTGATTGAGGTTTGAAGAAGGCTTTGGCGATTGCCCATCCTTCGTTCTCGGCGCTTCAGGATAGACATTGATCGCCGTCACCACGGGCCGGTAGTGATTGAAACTGATGACAAATTCATAGGTTCTTTGATGGTGTTCAAGGCTTCCGCTGGGTCCTTGACTGGTCTGATCGCCGCTGATGAATACCTTGTCGGTTTCGGCTTCATAAAACACGCCATGTGGTTTGAAGGTCAAGGTAATACGATCAACCTTGATGGCTTCAATCTGGTCCCATAGGGCAGTCATGACGGTGGGATAGATGCGGGCATCTAGGAGGGGGGCTATGGCCGCCTCAATGAATCGGTTATTACTCGGGGTTACATTCCCAAGCAGTTCGGCAATGAACAGCCCCCAGGCTTCCTTTAAGCTACCCGAGGCTTTGTTTTGGCTGATCCTAACCTCTTCATGAAGTGAAGGTGGAATCACGATCACGGGGTCGTCCTTGATGAACAGGGCCGACAGCGCAAGGAGATTGGAGATCATCAACCCCCCCATGATCCATCGTCCAAAGCGATTTTCTCCTTCGAGTCCCCGCCAGGTCATCATGAAATATCGAAGATTCATGGCAGAAATCTTCGGATAAAGGGATTAGGAATCGTTCTCGCCCGGCTGTTGAGACAGCCCGCCCAATAAAGAGCATGAAGAACATATCCATCAGGTCGATTATCACGATATTTTCGGTAATATTTGACCGTGAAAAGTCCGAGGATCAAAGAGGCCAGGACTTGGCCTACCAGCATCCCGGTCATCAGGAGGAGGGCCATCGGCACAAATTCATCTGCTCGCCAGATTAGGAGCGTGATGGGTTCGTCGATAGACTTTGGAAGAGGATGCGGCTGCATGGGATGACTCCATTCACTGTTTGAAACAGTATGGGAATCACGAGGACCATCATCCCTTTAAAAGATGATCAATAGAGGCCTTATCCTTAAGAAATGTTTCGGTAATCGCAGCTTAAAAAAGAAGCCCCAAATGTCCCAAGACCACAGTGATCTTTTAGAAGGGCATCGGGGCTCTATGGCTGTTCATTCATCTTGATCGAGTCGAGGGGTTGCGGTTGATTTTTTAGAGGTAAGGTCTACGGTAGGTTTCGTATTCGGAATATCCACCGTCGCGATAGCGCCCACCATAAATAGAGCCAACATAATAAATTCCATCTAAATCCTCCTGGGGTTGTTGAGAACACTATTAGGACACTATTAAGATACAAATCGTTCAAAAAAGACCATATTGTTTTCTTATATGAAACATAAGCTCTTTTGATGACCCCCTCAAGGTCGCTCTAGAGGCATGCGCTTTAAGTCCGTTTGGGTGTCTCTTTCAGATGGAGATGGATAACCAGGGGGGTTAAGAGCCAGAGGCCCTCTAAGCTGTAGGGCGGCCATGGCCAGGGGGCGATCAGGGAGAGGAGCAGGCCATTCACATAGGCCAAAAACAGCATTCGGCTCGATTGATGCCTCATGGGACTTTGGTAACTGAACTGGGTAAGACGAATGGAGCGATGGACCTCAAGATCAACCAGCGTGATCAGGAGAATCAGAGCGCCGAGCGGGGCCAATCCTTTCACTGTCATTCCGCGAAGGGTCCACACGATCAGGGCATGGCGAACATGGCTTGGTGGGGTTTGTACTCTCAAGCTTGGATCTTTTGACTCTGTTATCGAGGCCGATAAAGGGCTGAAGGCCTCTTCAACGAATCGAGCGCTGTCCTCGATTCGTTGGTCGCCATAGATGTTCGAGATGGCACGATATTCAAGGGTGACTAAAGGTTCGGTCCAGGACGGTAAAAGGAGCCAACATGATAGAAAAAAGATCAGTAGCGTGATGGGAATAATGCCCTGGTGGTTATGCCTCATGCCCCACTTATCAGGGGTAAGCGCGCCTTAATCATGTATCCCCCAGCAAATTTACCGACATAATGGAGATCGGGGAGTTGCCCCAAGAGTGCCGCAGGAAACAACGGGGCTTCAGCTTCTTCGAGGCGTTCACTCTGCGTGCCGCTAAAAAGGGCAGGGTTTTGGCCTGGCTGACTAGCCCCATGGGATCTCATGATGGATCGTCGACGAATCATGGGAAGATTATTCACAACGTAACGTTGTGTTTCCGCATCGAGCACTCGGAGTGCGATGAGATTATTGACATTGGCTAAGACCTGTCGAGCTTTCGCTTCAGATCCGAGGCGCGCCGTAAAATCGGCGAAAGTCTGCGTTGCAATGGTGATATGGATCGATGCCCCTCGGCCTTTATTTAAAAGCTGGATGCAAGGATCGTTCATGACTTCAGCCGCTTCATCAATAAACAGATGGACCGGGGCCAGATCCTTTCCATAGTTATAACGTTGACCCGCGACAGCCGCGAGATCAGACAACAGTATCGCGCCAATGGCGCTGCCAACCAGACTGTCTGAGAGTGCATCAAGGCCAAAGTAGGCCACTTCACGGCGCTCAATAATCTTAGCAATATCGGTCATTTTTCTTGGATCATCGACGTTGTTTGGATCCGGTGCGAGAAGATCGCCCAAAGACCCTGAGGTCAGCATGTTGAGGACGGGTAACAGGGAGGCCACCATCTTGCTGAAATGGACGGCATCGTGTTCATAAAGTGCCATCAATCCCTCGAGGTCAGGTAAGGGCGCTAAGGTTTTAATGTTGTCCCAATAAAACCGCGTTAAGGCTTTGGCCCGAGTATCTCGGTGCGTGCTTTTTATTGCTGGAATTTTGGCTCGAAACGCTTCACCAAAGATTTTCTCAAAATGACGCTCTAGAGCTTTCGTCAGAACATCCCCCATGCCCTCATCGAAACAGCGCCTTAGTTTTAAGAGTGTGGGTCGATCGCCTCCTAAGATCATGCCTTGGATGACATGGTCAAGCGCCTTTTGGCTGAATGCCTTGAAGGGATCTCCAGGACCCTGACTCGGCATAATTTGAGCAATTCGAGCCGCAAGCTCACTCCCTCGAGCAAAGTTTCTTAAGGGATCGATTCGGATGCTGGACTCTGGAAATGCAGGATGAAAATTCATGAAGCGTTGTTCTTGACCTGCAACTTTACAGGCGTTGGCCGCTGCCGCTTGAAGATCACGATCCCCCTTAGGATCAATAATGATCACGGCCTCGCCTCGAAAAACAGCCTGCGCGATCAGAAGATCGAAGGTCCGAGTTTTTCCTGAGCCTGTTGTGCCGACAATCAAGAGGTGGCCACGGCCATCACTGAGTGGCTGATAAAGGGGTTTCTCCTTAGGCGCGATTCCGTGAACCCAATGGGCTCCGGGACCTACGTGGCTGTTGTCGAAGAGCCCTTGAGGGCCTTCTAGAAGTTCGTTGGCCCATCGTCCTTCCTGTCCTCCCCAGGTGAATCCATAGCCTAAGAAGAGCTTTTTGGGATCCTTTTGATTGAGCTCCTGAAGGCTCTTAAGGGACATAATCGGGGTTTTAAACCCCTTGAGTCGGCGCTGCCTGATGCCGAGCCAGATGAAGCTAGGTAGCCTCAAAAGGAGCGGTAGATGCATGATCATCAAGGCTTCCATCAGGATCCCTTGTGGAATTGCTTGAAGATGTCCGATGAAGATCATGGTTAAGGTGGCGATCGGTGTCACTAAGAGGGTACGACCCTCATATCGTGGACGCCATGGATTTTTAGGGGGGAAGGGGTCGCTCATCGTGGGGTTTTGATTTCTTTGATGCCCACTTGAGATTGAAGTGCGCCATCGATCATCTGACTGATGCGTTTATTGAGCCTCAAGACCTTAGGTAATCGGATGGCTTTTCCCTCTAGGGGATCTATGCATTGCTCATGAATCAGCCAACCGGCATCATCGATCGCGTTTTTTAGATCAAGAGGCCTCATATCAAGGCAGCTGGCGCACTTCCTAGTGGGTAAAAGGAGGTGACCCTGTTCTAAACTGATCAGTGGAATGACCCTTGGATCAAGGATTTTTTTTAAAAGATCATTGAGGGTGGGGTTGGCCATCAAGGGTCTGATGTCATCGATTTCTAGGGATGTTTCACTTTGAATGGCCGTCGTTGGTGTCGCTGACTGTCGAAGATCTTCGGCCTTTAAAGCAACGTCGATCCGTGTCCCATGAGATCTTTTAAGTCCTGATGGACTCGTTTGAAGGGCATTGAAGTGGTCGTTAATCACCCTCGATGGCTCAGACATATGGACTGTTGATGGTGGGGATGAGCCTTCCACTAATGAGTCGAGAACCACGAGACGTCCGGCCATGGGGGTTTTTGCAATCGCTTTAAAGAGATCAAGGTCCTCTCTCAGCTTGATCATTGAAAGGGATGTTGTTAGACAGGCCGGTTGCATCGGCCAGGTGGACACCTTGAGGTGTTCTGAAATCATTCGTTCTAAAGCGACCCCGCGTTCGATCAGGATCTCGGTCAACACCAAAGGATCCCTAGGGATACCCGGTATGGCTTCTTCTTTAAGGACTTCGAGCATCGGTCCAAGAGCGTTTGGCCATACGAGGTAGTGTCCATCTTCAAGAATCCAAAACAAGGCCCCAGGTTGGTTAATCGACCAACTCCCCCGATCAATCAGGACCCACATCGCATGAATCAGGTAGCGTTCGATGGGGATGCCCAGCGCGGTATCGAGCTGTCGATAAGGCGACTTCAGATCGTGTTCAGCGCTTTTAACATCGGCTTCGTGAACAAGACGTGCGATGGGATGTTCGGTGGCTGTTCCTATTAAACTCTTTGAAAGTCCTTCGAGGAGTTCAGGGCCCTCACGCCCAAGGCTTTCAAAAACGTTGGGGGGCAAGATCTGGCCGAGGACAAAGAACGAAAAAAAGGGATGTCGGTTCGATCGATTGGGCCGCCAACTCGGATAGTAGGTGGTTAGTGAGTGTTGTTGAGCCCACTTTAGAAGACTCTTTTGATAAGGATTCCAGCGAAGGTTTCCGCTTTGATCGGTCACGATGAGATCAGCCGCCGGCTTTCCAATATCGTGAAGAAGTCCGGCAAAGGCAATGGTCAAACGCCAGGTCTTAGCCCGTTGACACTGTTGATGAAGGGGGCCTTCAATGTCCTCCATCACGGCATAGGATGCTTTGACGGCCCACAATGCGACCTCGAGCCCATGATGGAAGAGGCCACCCATACCAGCGTGGTGATGTGCTTGGGAGGCGGGAAGTAAATGGACGAATGCAGCGTAGCGCTCAATAACGGGTGTCAACAACTCAGCTTGATCGCTTGAAGGAAGATTCAACGCTTCTTGTAGGGCTCTGATCAAGGATTGCTCCCGAGCAAGCAACGCTTCAAGAGACAGAGCCGGGTAGGCTAACCGCCCAATGTGTTGTTGGTGGTCGATGGAAGGATGGATGGTTTTTGGTGTCTCGATGGACGTTGATGGTGATGCGAATCCGAGGGTTCTCAAGAAAGAGATTGCCAACATCACAACAGCGCCTTCAGTTGATGGTCAAGACGATAATTTTCAAGTAGTTTTGATGGAGTGACTTTGGATTCGCCGGTCTTTCTTGCATAAGCACCGAGAGCATCTCTTATCTTGATTAGTTGATCGAGCCGGCACCGAATATCGGCCAGCAGGGTTTCAGTTTCTAAAACCAAAGGCGCAACCCAGGTGGGCTGTCGCCTCAGAAGTGACTTTATCGAATAGCTATGACGACGACCTTTGGCGATATGAATACGCTCAACGGGACGCTTGTCTCTGCCAATGACCCCCATGCCATACCATTCAAGACTAAAAGTCCCATTAGCCCGGGTCCTTATGCGTAATCCCAATGTCATTCTTGGCCAGAATGACCGTCCCTTCTGAATGACCCGTAACAATCGCCAGTATTCATCAACCACCTCCCGCCCTTCCTCCTCGAGTTGTTGAAACCGGGTGGACAGCCAAACGATGATGCCATCGATATCACGAGGCGTTTCTGTATCGGATGAATATGGATAGGTTATCAAGGGAATATCAGTCAACATGAAGATCTCTCGGTTGCAATCTCTAAGGGGCATGTGGGTATTTAGAACACCCACGAAAGGCCACCTCATGATGCGACTTTAGTCAGGACAGATCCTTTAGAAACATGACAAAATAAAGCAGCATCTTTGATCTCCCCGACTGTCGACTCTTAACGTAAAGGTTTTGAATGTCATCACCCCCGTTGTCGATTCCAGATCGTCGTCCTTCTATATTGGTGGTTGATGATGAATCTTTGGTGCGCGAAACCCTGAAGAAATATCTCCTCGACGATGCGTTTGAGGTCGTGTTGGCCGCTTCCGGGGCAGAAGCCATTGCGGCCCTGAACCAAGGCCCTGTGGACCTTATTCTTCTCGATATCGGGCTTCCCGACATCCATGGCTATGATCTTCATCGAAAGATTTCAGTCGAACGTCATGTGCCGATCATCTTTCTCTCAGCTCGATCTGAAGCGATTGATCGGATCAGTGGTCTTGAGCTTGGCGCAGATGACTACATCCCCAAACCCTTTGAACCTAGGGAGGTGCTCGCAAGGATTCGGAATGTGCTGCGGCGCGTCTCAGGGGCAGTGGAAAAAGATGAATCTAAAGCGGAGGGCTGGATTCGTCAGGGCCATTTCGAACACGCTCCTGATCGCCGCGAAATTCGTTATGGCGGGGAACGTTTGGTTCTCACCAGCATTGAATATGGTCTTTTATCAGGACTTCTCCGTCGACCCGGGGTGGTTTTTTCAAGAGAACAGTTGATGGTTCAAGCCTGGGAAGATCCCTACCGGCCATCAGATCGAACGGTCGATAGTCATATCAAGAATTTAAGAGCCAAGATCGTCCAAATTTCAGGGGGTCACGATCTCATAGGGACGAGTCGTAATGCGGGTTACTATCTGAGGGATGACGCGTGCGACGACCAAGGCTCCATGCCCTAATTCTGGTCACCTTAGCTGGTGGCCTATTCTTAAGCTTCCAAAAAACCCTCGATTTTTACGAGGCCATCGCACTACGTCCTCTCGAGCAAGAAGGCTTGAAGACCCTTGGCTTCGAATTGAAGATGCTCAGGGCAAATCTTCCTGAGTCCTTAGACTCTCTGAAAGAAATTGCCGGGGATGATCTTATCGTGCGAGTGGCATCTTCTACTGAACCTTGGTTTAGTCATCCCGTTAGTCTTGATGAGCGTGTCGCACTCCTGGGTTTTATGGCACCGGTTATGGAGGGCACCCTTCGGGAGGGGTCCATCGAGATCGGCGGTTTAAGGATGCTGGCAGTGGCCATGCCACTTCCAAAAGGTCCTGGCAGCATCGGTGGACTCCTTATTGCACGTTTGGCCATAGTCAATGAAGACCATAGAGGGGCTTTGGGTTGGGCAATACAATCGGTCGCGCTATGGAGTGCTATGATCACCGTCCTTTTTTTATATTGCCTTAGAGTTCTTTATAAGCGCTACAACGAGAACGGCTTAGTTCTTATTAGCGCGAAGATGAATCGGCCTGATGACCGCTTTGGCGGCGGGCAGAAGCCCCAAGCAGACGCCCAATCTGAGGCGCTCAATCCAAACCTTCCTCACCAGAGGGTCCATCAGTTGACCCATGAAATCAAAAACCCTCTTACAGGGATAAGGCTGGCCGCTAAAGCGATGATGGATCTTGACATGGAGGGAGGTTCGACCCTCTATCCTGTCCAGATTGTGAGTCAGGTCGATCGCATCCAGCGGGTGGTCGATCGGATGCTGCTGCTGGCTTCTCTTGAGCAGAAGCAGCGGCTCGATGTTCGACAAAGAGCATCGGTAGCGGACATCCTTGATCACTGCCTCGTTGATATGAAGCCGCTACTGAAGTCTCATGCCCTCAGGGTATTACTGGATGTCGATGCCACATTGACCATTCATGTTGATCTTTTCTTGATGGCGATTTTATTTGAAAACGTATTGGCTAATGCGATCGATTATTCCCCATCGGGGAGTGCTATCCACGTCGTCATCGAGCAAAAGGGCCTT
>JBEIRQ010000171.1:0-4138 GCA_040375885.1 Methylococcus sp. | reverse complement strand
GGGACAGGCCTTGTCAACCAATAAATCATCGTGACCGATATGATTGTCTTCTTCAATCCGTTATCAGAGACTTCTTTATGGTTTCCAGTAAAGGGGAATGGTAATATTTTCCAGCCGCTTTAATATGTAATATCAGCGATATATTCTCTTTTTTCCTTTATTATCATTAGATAATTAAATAGGATAAGACCATCACATAAATCTGGGCCAAGCTTAAGCGAACAATAGACTCCGCGGCATCAGGATCAGTTAGGCCCCGATAATCTGAACGTGGTGTCATTCGCTTCTCGCGTTGGTGAAGCTAGATTTGAGGTTACACTCTGCGCTGCTCCACCACCTGCAAAATAGAAGCCCCCCCGTAAACTTCGAGTTGGGCTTAGGGTCCCATCCAGGTCATTCCATTGATAAAGCATGCCGGTTTGGTCAAAGGTGCCAAAATAGCTAGGGCTTCCTGAATAAGCACCCACATCCGTAAGGTAGTTCTGATCCGGCTCAATACGGGGAGTTGGGGTCAATGAGTAGAAGTAAGTTCCAGAGTAGTCATCAATGAAATTGACCATATTAGGCTTATCGCCAATTTGATTCCCAGGAGGATTGTTGCTTCTTGTGGCATAAAGATAATATCCTCCGGCACCCATATGAAGCGATGGGCCGTAATAGGCCGCTTTGTACCATTCATCCTCCGTAGGGATGAAGAAGGTCGGCTCTGCGCCCGTATTTGGATTTAATGCATTACGAACCGTGGTGTACCCTGGGGGCGCTCCTTTGAGCGTGTAGGCGCCATCCTCTGTGGTGCTGGCGTTCTGGAGGCCCACAGGCTGTCCGTTCGACATCCAGTTGGCGAAACGTGCAATGTCAAACCAATTAACGAACGTGATAGGCCTCTGGGCGCTATCACCAGCGTTGTTTAGGGGAGAGTAATTATAACTCCCGGAAGACCCGCTTCGCTGGACTCCAGCGCTATTCAAGACACTCGTCATCGCCGGATCATAAACCCCATAGGTGTCTGTCTTGGCTATGGCGTTCAAGAAGGAACAGTATTGGGCAATCGTTACCTCATATTTTCCCATCCAGAAAACTTTATTGACAGACCCATATCCTGTTTTATCTTTCTTGTTGAGAGGATGACCAATTTTAACCAGTTCATAATTCAACCCTGATAACGAGTTTGCTCCACTCGCCAAACGAAAGCCCCCATTAAAGGCTGATCCTGAAGCACTGCCGACAAGGCGATAACCAGACTGAAGATAGGTAAAATACGAGGTCCATCCACCGCCACGCAAGGTAACCAATGGACTACCGCCTGTTGAAGGAGCGATAAACTCCCAGACACTGCCGTTCATATCAAAGGTGCCGAAGGGGCTTCGAGATTTAGTGTAGCTTCCAACGCTCGTCGAATAATTAGCCTGCGCATTAAGCCCGCTTTTTTTGGTCACGGCAAATAAACCCTGCGCGTACACATTGGCAAGGTTTGGACCAGAACCCGGCGTGTTTAGAGGTGAAGTATTGCTATTGGTGGCGTAGAGCGTGTAGCCCCCCACACCATTATTTAAAGTTGGATTGTAGTAGGCCGCTTTATACCACTCGTTTTCGGTGGGTAAAGAATTAATGGGAGCTGCCCCGGTATTGGGGTTTATGGTGTTTTTCGGGACAGCAAAACCGCGTCTTGTCCTTGGATCTTTGAGGTTGTATGCACCATTCTCTGTGGTTCTTATACCTTGACGCCCTATGGGCTGACCATTGGCCATCCAATTAGCGAATCGGGCACTATCGAACCAGCTGACGTAGCTAACAGGACGCTTCCCTGTCGTCGCCGCTGCAATTTGGATCGGTCCAGCCGGTGGCGTCACACTGTAACTGTAATGACCTGACTTTCCAGACCTTGCTATCCCTGAAACCATCGGATCGGTGGCCATCCTGGGATTAAATAAGCCATTGGGATCAGACTGTGCCACCGCATTGAGGAAAGCAGCGTACTGCTCATCTGTGACGTCAAACTTCCCCATCTTGAAGGCATAACCCACATCACCGAGCAGGGTTAGAGGATCAGCCACGTTGCCAGGATGACCAATGACAACTGTCTGCATGGTGACTTGCTCGGCAGCCACTGCGGCCGAAAAGCACAGAATGAGCCCCAAGATTCGAGCGAGACCTTTCGTTCTATGCAGAGATTTCATTAAGACACCATGATTTCAGGAACAAACGTTAGGTGATATCGGACAGAATCTGAGTCCCTCTATGCCTGCCGAAAGATGGCATCATAAAGGGATGAAAAAGCTCGGAGACTTTGTCTGATTGGATACTGAACCTCCTAGCGGGACATTTCAACCTGATAAAGCCAAGGGTTTGTCTCGATCCTAGAAAAGGTGGCCTCATAAAATCCTGGGTTAAACATGCATTCATCGAATCAAACCGATCAAGCCCTGAGCCCAGAGGCTTTTGAAGTCATTAGAAAGAGGACGCTCGATCTTGCGGCCTCTTTGAGTGCCGAAGACTGCTGCGCCCAATCCATGCCGGATGCAAGCCCCATAAAATGGCATCTCGCGCACACCACCTGGTTCTTTGAAACCTTCATCCTTGAACCTTTCAAAAAAGATTTCAAGTCCTTTGACCCGACCTTCAAGGCCCTCTTTAATTCCTACTACAATGCGATAGGCCTCCAATTCCCAAGATCGCAGCGGGGCCTACTGACCCGCCCGAGTCTTAAGGACATCTTAGAGTACCGAAAGGCCATCGATCATGATCTCATGGCCCTTCGCGATCAAATGTTAGGGGATAGCCCCATTCAATCACTGATCACGCTTGGCCTTCATCATGAACAGCAGCACCAAGAACTCATGCTGACGGATATCAAGCATCTTTTGTCGATGAACCCACAAGAGCCTGTGTATGATCCTTCATGGGAAGCCTCACACCTCTCACCGGCTACAGCCCTCAAATGGATCTTGATTGAAGAAGGACTGAAGACCATCGGCTACGACGGCGAGGGATTTTCATTTGACAATGAACGCCCCTGCCACCGCGTGTTTGTCGAAGGCTTTGAGCTGGCATCTCGTTTGGTGAATCAAGGGGAATACCTTGCCTTTATCCTTGATGGTGGCTATCAGAGGCCTGAATACTGGCTTTCAGAAGGCTGGCAGTGGCGCCAGCTCTTAAGGATGAATCAGCCCCTTTATTGGCGGGAAGAAAAGGCGGGTTGGAGCAGATTCACGCTTCGGGGCCGGCAGCCTTTGGCACTCAGTGAACCCATCCTTCATCTGTCCTACTATGAGGCTGACGCCTATGCCCGCTGGAAAGGGGCCCGGCTCCCGACGGAGGCCGAGTGGGAAGTCGCGATGAAATCCGCCAAAACACACGAATTTGAAGAGATGACGGCTAGGGCCTGGCAATGGACCCAATCAAGCTATATGCCCTACCCCGGCTTCACTCTCGACCCCAGCGCTGTGGGTGAATACAACGCTAAATTTATGGTCAATCAATATGTGCTTCGAGGAAGCTCTCTCGCGACCCCAAAGGGGCATAGCCGCCCCACTTACCGGAATTTTTTTCCCGCCCATACGTGTTGGCAATTTACAGGCATTCGGCTCGCTCGAGCCGTTATCCCCCTCAAATGATCCAGGAGGCTCCGATCATGTCATCTTTTCGCCCACCAAAAGACATCAGCCAATTCTTTAAGGATCCTAAGGGACAAATCGTTATCGCCCAATTCCCGAATGGGCCCTTGTGGGTTTGGCTCGGTGCGACCCTCTTGGAATCCTTAAAGATCTCCTTCATACCACCCTTGTGGATCAGCACCATCGGTTTGATAGCGATCCTTTATTGGGCTGGCCTTGAAATCTTCCAAGGGGTCAATGGCTTCAGGCGCTGCCTAGGTCTTTTGGTCGCGATGATCGTTTTAATGAACCGCTTTGGCTGATCACTGGATCGATGAAGGGATGCGGTATGCCCAAAGAATGCCGAATTTCAGGCATAAAAAAACCGTGCTACGAGTTGGGGGGTACATGCGTCGAAGATGTAGCACGGCTTAAAGTCACTTAGGTATAAGCCCTTTTTAAGACACCTTGAGGGGCCCTCAAGTTCCTGAGTGAAACAGTCTGATTTAGGGAGATCCTATTGCTTTGCTTTTGAACTCCAAAGG
>JBEIRQ010000319.1:0-2445 GCA_040375885.1 Methylococcus sp. | reverse complement strand
GTCCCAAAACCATCAGACGCTGCCGAATCGATAACCCCGTGGCACCACGATGATGCCCTGATCTGAAACCGTAAACTGTTCTTGATCCCTCTTGGGATCGACACCAATGGTTGTTCCAGGTGGGATATCGACATACTTGTCGATGATACAGCGGCGGAGGACTGCCCCTTCACCCACGGTCACATGATCGAAAAGGACAGAATCTTCGACCAGCGCGCCTTCTCCGACTCGCACTCTCGAGGCGAGGATAGAGCGCTTAACGATCGCCCCCATCAGCAAGGCACCCGCACCCAGGATGGAATCGACTAAGAGACCTTCGGCGCCGGAAGGACCAGGAACCATTCTCGCTGGGGGATTCTGGCCATGATAGGTCCTGATTCCCCAGTTCTCTTGATAGAGATCGAGGGGCGGCAACGGCTTTAATAAGTCCATATTGGCCTCATAAAAAGCATCAATAGTGCCGACATCGCGCCAGTAATGATCCGCACTCACTCGTCCCTTTGCACCGCCGAAGGCATAGCCATAGACGCGATCGCGCTGAATCATTCGGGGAATAATATCCTTGCCGAAATCATGATCCGATGAAAGGTCAAGGTTATCGTCTGCCAAAGCCTTGCACAACACTTCCTTGGAGAACACGTAGATTCCCATAGAGACCAAGGCGGTCGTCGCATCACCGGGCACCGTAAAGGGTTTTTCAGGTTTTTCCTGAAACTCGACAATTCGCTCATCGTGATCAATACCCATCACCCCAAAGGCACTAGCTTCACTCACCGGGACCTTCATGCAGGCAATCGATAGATCAGCTGATCGCTCACGGTGGAGAGCGATCATCGCCGCATAGTCCATCCGGTAGATGTGATCTCCAGCGAGAATGAGCACCTGATCAGCGGTGCTGCGTTCAATCATATAAAGATTCTGATGAAGCGCATCAGCCGTCCCTGCGTACCAGGAATCACTGGTTCGCATCTGCGGCGGCACAATCGTAATGTACTCACCGCATTCGGGATTGAAAATACTCCAACCATCCCTCAAATGGCGGTGAAGGGACTGAGATTTATACTGGGTCATGACCAAAATCTTGCGGAGTCCCGAATGCAAACAGTTGGACAATGAAAAATCGATGACCCGATATTTACCGCCGAATGGGACGGCGGGTTTGGCGCGATCTGCGGTTAATGGGTGCAAGCGTGCACCCTGCCCACCCGCGAGCAATATAGTCAGCGTATTATTTGGCATGAAGTCGTTATCGCTCCTTGAAAACGGTCGGTGGCATCGTGAGATCATCCCCCATGAAGTGATTTGCTTTTTTAACAAGCACTATTCGGGCCGACACCGTCTGTATCTCCCTTTATCTCGCACAATCACATGATGACCGTCCATCAACGGCGCTATGACGTCGTCACTTTAGGCGAGGGCTTGGTCGAATTTAACCAAACCTCAGCCCGCGCTGCCACCTACCTCCAGGGCTTCGGTGGTGACACCTCCAATGTGGCGATCGCTGCCGCTCGGCAAGGCGCTCGTGTGGGCTTCTTGTCGCGCCTCGGTGCGGATGATTTTGGGGCAATGCTCAAACAGCTTTGGGATCGAGAAGGTATCGATACCACTTATGTCACCATCGATAAAGAAGCCCCCACGGGCCTCTACTTCATCACGCATGGCCCAGAGGGCCATCGATTCAGCTACCGACGTCATGGCAGTGCGGCCAGCTTGATGACCGCCGAAATGCTCGAGGAAAGGATGATCCAAAACGCCTGGATGCTCCATGTATCAGGGATCAGTCAAGCCATCAGTCCTTCTGCTAAAAAGGCCGTTCAGAAAGCGGTCGAGGTCGCGAAAATAGCCGGGACGCAGCTCTGTTATGACACCAATTACCGCCCTCGCCTCTGGTCCCCTGATGAGGCCCTTAAGGCATTGATCGACATCCTACCGTTGACCGACCTTTTTCTGCCGAGCATGGACGACCTCCGCCTCCTCACCGGGCTGGAGGACCCCTTCGCCGTTCTCGAGTGGTCCCGTCAGCAAGGCGCCCGGAGGACCATCCTAAAACGGGGTCCTGACGGCGTCCTGGTCGATAACCAAGGTGACCTCCAGATCCTTTCAGGACACACCGTCAATACCGTTGATGCCAGCGGGGCCGGTGACTGCTTTGTCGGATGCCTTTTAGCCCGCCTGAGTCACGGTGACACCCTGTTGGATGCGGCCATCTATGGCAATGCAGCAGCCGCCTTATCAACCGAGGGGTTTGGCGCTGTGACTCCGATTCCCTCGAGTATCGAGGTCAGAACTTACCTGAAATTACACCATGACTGAGAAGCGACGCCTTTTTTTGTGCATACGGGTGATCACCCAAGGCCTATCATTGTCATCCAACCGCTCTGAAATGTCTGACTAAATCTCTCTAATCTGACCTTTTCTTCCTGCTTCATCGAGGATGGTTTCACG
>JBEIRQ010000258.1:0-3031 GCA_040375885.1 Methylococcus sp. | reverse complement strand
CGGCTCCATCATTGCGGCAGCAGCGCTTGGCGCAAGCTTGGGTGAGGACGCCATGGCCTTTGTGGGGCTTCCCTTCCTCGTCGCTGCGGTCGGTGTTGTGGCCTCCCTCTTTGGTATTTACATGGTCATCGGTGGCGATGATTCCATCGTCTTGCCGGAGGCTCTGACCAAGCATATCGACAAACATGTCCACAAGATTGACGAAAAGGCGTCTCTCGAAGATCTTTTGGCTGCCCTTCGGCACTCCGTGTGGGGGGCATCCGCTGTCATCTTAGGGCTTTCTCTGGTGGCCGTCATTCTCACTGGGGTGAGCTTTAACTACTGGCTGGTCATTCTGGTTGGTCTGGTGGCCGGTAATGCGATTGCTTATGTCACGGAGTACTACACCTCCTATACCGAAAAACCCACACAATCGATTGCAAACTCCTGCCAGACCGGGGCTGCGACTACGATCATTCAGGGTATGGCGGTGGGCATGATGAGTACGGTGTTTCCGGTACTGATCACCGCGGTCGCGATTCTTCTCAGCATTTGGCTGGGTATGAAGGCGGATGGCTCGATTACGGCGGGTCTTTATGCCGTGGCCTTAGCGGGTGTTGGCATGCTGAGCACGCTGGGTGTGACCCTTGCAACTGATGCCTATGGTCCGGTTGCTGACAATGCGGGCGGCATCGCCGAGATGAGTCATTTACCCAAGGAAGTTCGGGAGCGTACGGATGCCTTGGACAGCCTTGGCAATACCACCGCGGCGACCGGTAAGGGTTTTGCCATTGGTTCTGCGGTACTAACCGCACTGGCATTACTGGCGGCCTATGTGACGGCGGCCAAGGTGGAGTCGCTCAATATCCTGAGTCCGACCATGCTGCCGGGTATCTTGATTGGGGCGATGATGCCCTACTTCTTCTCGGCATTAACCATGACGGCGGTCGGCAAGGCGGCCCATGCGATTGTTCTTGAAGTGCGTCGTCAGTTCAAGGAAATCCCAGGCTTGATGGAAGGGACGGGTAAGCCTGACTATCGGGCTTGCGTGGGTATCAGTACCGAAGGGGCACTTCGCGAAATGATTTTGCCAGGCGCTCTGGCGGTCATCGTTCCCTTGGTCGTCGGCTTCGTTCTCGGCAAAGAAGCCCTCGCGGGCCTTTTGGTTGGAACGACCGCTTCAGGGTTCCTGTTGGCGGTCATGATGGCTAACGCCGGTGGCGCTTGGGATAACGCCAAGAAGTGGATTGAAACCGGTGAATACGGTGGTAAAGGGTCCGATGCCCACAAGGCGGCAGTGGTCGGTGACACCGTGGGTGATCCCTTCAAGGATACCAGCGGCCCCTCACTGAATATCCTGATCAAGCTGATGAGTATCGTGAGCCTCGTGTTCGCTACCTCCTTCGGTTCAGGCTGGTTCTCCTTCTAAGGGAGGCTGAGCGTCCCCAAGCCCCAAAAGGGCTTGGGTAAAGTCAGTTAAAAGGATTCCCGGCCCTCTTTAAAGGGGGACGGGTTTTTTTAATTGAGGGCTGACTAAAATAATCTGATCTCGATCGATTGAACCGTTTTCTATACCCCATGAGTCCCCATGACCACTCGAGTTGAGTCAAGCACCTATACCCTTGAGCCTTGCCGCGACTATCGGACCGATAGTCTTCGTAAAAAGGCCGATTTTTCGGAGGCCGAGATACGGATTGATACGGCTAAACATTACGATGATTGCTATTGGGACTATAGGACCGCCTGGTTCGATAATGAAAATCTCGCACTTCACTACGGCTATTGGGAAGAGGGCATCAAGACCCACAGTCAGGCGCTGTTGAATAAAAATCGCATCATGGCGGATGTTGCGGAGATTCAGCCGGGTTCAAACGTCCTTGATGCGGGTTGCGGTATCGGTGGCAGCTCCATCTGGCTCGCCAAGCACCGCGGTTGTAAAGTCACCGGGATCACCGTCAGCCAAGAGCAGGTTGGTCATGCCGAGAGGAATGCTCGGCGCCATGGGGTTTCGGGCCAGGTGCACTTTGAGGTGGCGGATTTTTGTCAGACACCCTTTCCCGATGGATCCTTTGATGTGATCTGGGCCGTTGAAAGCAGCTGCTATGCGGTCGATAAACGGGATTTTTTTAGAGAAGCCTTCAGGCTGCTCCGAAAGGGCGGCACCCTGATCGCTTGTGATGGTTATGCTACCCGGCGAGAGTTCAATGAGGAAGAGTGGCAGGCGGTGATGGACTGTCTCAATGGGTGGGCGGTCCCAAACCTTTCAACGGTTGAGGAGTTTCAAGGAGGGATGGAAGAGTGCGGGTTTGAGGCGGTCAGTGTCACCGAGGCGACCAAGGAAACCATGCCATCAGCCCGACGGATGTACCTCACCGCCCTGTGGACATCGCCGATGCAATGGGTGATGCACTTTCTGGGGCTTCGAAAGAAAGCGCAGACGGCCAATTTTAAGGTGGCACTCGCGCAGTGGAAGGTCTTTCATGGTGGGCTGGTTCGCTATTGCCTCTTCCGCGGGACCAAGCCTTAAGAAAACCCCGACCCCTCGAGGCGCTGATAGCGGAGGCGATTGGCGTTGGTGACCACGGTGACCGAAGAGAGCGCCATGGCGGCACCCGCCAGCATCGGGCTTAAGAGCAGGCCGAATGCTGGATAGAGGGCGCCGGCGGCGATCGGAATCGCCAACACGTTGTAGATGAAGGCGCCAAGAAGGTTTTCTTGAATGTTACGAACCGTGGCCCTTGAAAGGGCAATGACTTCGGGAACCTTCTTTAAGGAGCCACTCATCAGAACGACATCGGCGCTTTCAATGGCGATGTCGGTCCCGGTTCCGATGGCGAGACCCACATCGGCGCTCGCGAGGGCTGGCGCATCGTTGATTCCGTCACCCACCATGCCGACACGTTCCCCTTTCATCTTAAGTTCTTGAATAATTTGGGCTTTTTCGTTCGGTAGCACCTCCGCCCGAATTTCTGTAATACCGACGGCCTCCGCGATGGCCTTCGCGGTCACCGGGTTATCCCCAGTCACCAGAAGAATGCGAAGGCCCATCTGG
>JBEIRQ010000280.1:0-2860 GCA_040375885.1 Methylococcus sp. | reverse complement strand
CTCGAAACGGGGGGAAGTCAGAAAGCGATGGATCTTTTCGTTGCCTTTAGGGGGCGCGAACCGACCGTTGATGCATTGCTTCGTCATAGCGGCCTCGCCGAGGCCGCTTGAGATCCCTTCCTTGAGCGTTTAGCTGGAGGCTGATTTCGGGTTCCAAAGGGTCCCTCGTCCTCTGTCTCAAGCATTGGCGCCGAATGAATGAAGCGAGCTGTGCTACATTATTGGGTTAATTTGAGCGGAGAGCCCCTATGAAGGCACGCGTTAAATGGATTGAAAACGGTCTCTATCTGGCGGAATCCGGCAGTGGACATACCGTCGTGATGGATGGCCCGCCGGAGTCGGGGGGGAGAAATCTTGGCGTTCGCCCGATGGAAATGCTGCTGATGGGGATGGGGGGGTGTGCCAGTTTCGATGTGGTACACATTCTCAAAAAGGGACGCCATCAGGTGACTCATTGTGAGGCTATACTCGAGGCGGAGCGTGCCCTTGAGGATCCCAAGGTTTTCACCCGGATTCATCTTCACTTTGTGATCAGCGGCGTCAATCTTCCTGAGGCTCAGGTTGAGCGGGCGGTTCGGCTTTCTGCCGAAAAGTATTGTTCAGCCTCGATTATGCTGGGAAAAACAGCAACGATCACGCATGATTTTGAAGTGGTGGAGCCGGTTTGATCAAACACGGCTTGAAATCTGAATCCGGCCTTATTGGGCTGAACGGTTTTTTCTTTGACTGACTGGCTCACCAAAAAAAGCAGCGGTCTTCATCGGGGTATCTAAATGGCAATGGAAATTGAAAAGATCCAACTTCACGGCTTCAACAATCTGACCAAGTCGTTGAGTTTCAATATTTACGATATTTGCTATGCCAAAACAGAACAGCAGCAACGGCGCTATATCGAGTACATCGATGAAATGTATAACGCGGAGCGTCTGACCCAGATCTTGACCGATGTTAACGCCATTATTGGTGCGCAGATTCTAAATATCGCCCGTCAGGACTATGAACCACAGGGAGCCAGTGTCACTATGCTGATCTCAGAGGGGAACGAGGCGCCGTCGCTGGTCGGGAATATGGAAGAGCCGGGTCCGATGCCTGATTCTGTAGTGGCTCATCTTAATAAGAGTCACATTACGGTCCATACTTACCCAGAAAGTCATCCCTATGGGGGCATCAGTACCTTTAGAGCGGACATTGATGTCTCGACCTGCGGCCGAATCTCACCCCTGAAGGCCCTTAATTATCTGATTCATAGCTTTGAATCCGACATCGTGATTATGGATTACCGCGTTCGTGGTTTTACGCGAGATATCAGTGGCCAGAAGCATTACATTGATCATGAGATCACCTCGATCCAGAACTACATCTCTGATCTGACGGCAGAGCGCTATCAGATGATTGATGTCAATGTCTATCAAGAAAACATCTTCCACACCAAGATGATCTTGAAGGATTTCGCTCTCGACAATTACCTCTTTGATACCGATAAGGATGCACTGACCTCCGATGAGCGTGCGGCTATTGGCCGTCAACTCAAGCATGAAATGGCTGAAATCTTCTACGGCAGAAATTACAAGCTCCGCCGCTAGGGGGCTTATGGATCCTGGATGTGTGCGATCGCTTCATCGATGAATGCCGGCCATTGCTTAGCGCCGAGGGTCCCTTTTGTGTTGCTCCTGAGGGTCTCCTGCGATAACTCCTGACATTGGGTATTAAAGGATTCAGTTCACGTCTTTACCGCCTCCTTCGGGGGCGGATGGCCCTCTTGGCAGGCCCTTGGTGCGCCCTCTTGGGGCTGTTGCTCACTGCCCCCACCCAGGCATCAGAACCCCTTCATGTCGCGGTGGCTCGAGGCCCTGGAGATAGCGAGGTCGCGCTTCGTGAATGGTCCTGGGTCCTTCGAGGCGGCGGGGTTCAGGTTGAGGTCTGGGATCCGGCCTCAGAGGCCCCCCTTCCTAAGGCCGATCTCCTGATTGTCGATGCGGTCGCGTTGCCGCCATCGAGCGTCTCCCATCTTAAAGCGTGGGTCCGGGCCGGGGGGCTTTTATTGTTGGCTTCTGGCCCTGAGTTCGAGTCCTCTAAAGAACCTGGGGCGTATCCACCCTTGGACCCCGAACTCTCGGGGGTTTCTTCGGAGCATAAGGATCCGGGGCTTCTGGGGCTTTATCCCCGATTGATCCAAAGTTCACCCCTCTTAAGTCCCCTTGTGGCGGGTGATGGCCTTCGGCTCGGAAAGAAAGGCTTAGGACATCATGTCGCCTTCAAAGCCATCAATCCTTCGGAAGTCCTCGCTGAAAGCGCTGAACTTCATCTCTCGGACGTGGGACTGGTGATCCCCAAAAACCCTCCTACCCTGGTCTTACACCGCCTTGAAAAGGGGCAGGTCCTCTTTGTTGGGTTTTCACTCGCGGATGTCGCGGGATGCTACCCCTCGCTGGCATCTAAAGGGGCAGCTCTTGATTGCAGTGGGGCCTCTAGCGCTCATGCCTTGATGCGCTGGCTGACGGCTAATCTACTCTTTGAATTCCGTCATCAGCAGATTCCCTTACTATTCGAAGCGCCGGGCGATCAACCGCATGCGGTCATCGTGACCGGTGACGTCCACGATCCAAAGTCCGGGGGTCCCGATACCGTGACCTGGCCTATGGTGCAGTTGACGGAGCGTTTAGGGGTCCCCTTTTCGCTCTATATCGATGGAGCGGTGGGCCGCTCATCACCGGAGTTGCTGGCTCATCTTCATCAGGAGGCTCAAGAGGTTGAATTGTCGACCCACAATCTCAAGGGCAAGGTGATGCTGGCGAAAAAGTATTGGTTCAAGCGCTTGGGAATGCTTTATGACCTCTTGAGGTCTCAGTCCTTACTTGGG
>JBEIRQ010000128.1:0-5123 GCA_040375885.1 Methylococcus sp. | reverse complement strand
GGCCACTGCCGAAGGAGATGAGCAGTCGCCGAAGGGTCCGACATGGTGCATTTAGCCTCGCCAGCTAAAATACCGCGATGGCGCGGAATTCTACTCTTTGAAGTCAATTCTGGAAACCTTTTACTTGACTCTTTTACTTGGTTTTTAGTTCCGCCCAAGACACCTTTAACTGAAGATCAAGGCCGGAGCTTTTAGCTGGGCCGATGAATCGCGGGAGTTTATGATTACAATAAGGAACTCCTATCCTCGATGATCCCCCTGCCTTCATGAGCAAACCCCGCCGTTCCCTGTCGCTTGAGTCGCTCATGGAAGCCATGGGGCGGGCCCTGAAGGCCCGTCTTCAGCGTTTCTATTTCAGGGCTTTCGAGTCTGCGGGCCACCACAAACGGGATATTCTGGTGATCCGGGTGGAACAAGCAAGAGACAGCCTCGAGGAAGCCAAGGTTCAGTTTCAAAGCGCGCTTGAACGATTCAGCGAGCTGACACAATTTGATGGCGGTCATCTCGAGAGCGTCTACCGACAATTGAAGATCGAATACGATTACAGCCAATCAAGAGCACTGGCGGTTAAGGACCGGATTGATGCGGTTGAAACCGTGGCACAGGCCCTCTTCAAGGAATGGCAAGAAGAACTCGAACAGTACAGCAATCGCTCACTCCGAAGCAGTAGTCGCCAAAAAATGAAGCTGACGCAACAACATTACGGGCAACTCATTACGGCGATGCGCCGAGCCGAGGGCAAAGTCGACCCAGTCCTGAGGGTCTTCAATGACCAAGTGCTTTACCTCAAACATAACCTCAATGCCAAGGCGATTGCTTCGCTGGAGCATGAACTCCACGCGATGTCGACCGGGGTCGCGGGCCTCATCGGCGCCATGGAGCGATCCATCAGCCATGCCAACTTATTTGTTGAATCCTTGAATGGGCCCCCGCAGAAGGTATTGACCTCAGACCCCCGCTAAGATGAAGGGTGATTGGTGTTCCTCCGTTTGTTGACCCTTTTCTTTCTGCTCTCCGAGACCGAGAGGATCAGGGCGGAGGAAAAGGACGATCTCACCTACGGGCTGTATCTCGATATCTCCTATGCGGACGACCTCGGTGGTGCAACCAAAAACCTCCCTTGGCGCAGTAAATTAACGACGAATGTCCTCAACGCGTTTGACCCCAACATGGGGATGGGCTACCTGATCAAGACAGCGACACCAAAATCCCCTTGGGGATTTGAATTCGGGCTTCATGACGGTAACGATATGGTGGGTCAGCCTCCAACACCCGGGCAACCCCCCGTGCCTGGCGAAAAAGCCTTGCTTTATGTCTCACGATTAAACGCTTCCTATCTCGCTCCGATAGGAAAGGGCCTCAAATTCACCGCAGGGCTCATGAACAGTTTCATCGGCTTTGAATCGATGTATGCTGGTAACAATCCCAACTATACCCGTGCCTGGCTCGCCGACTACTCACCCTATTTTTTGATTGGTGCGGGCGCTGAATATCAAGCAAGAGATAACCTCAAACTCAGCTTTTATCTCCTTACCGATTATTACTATTTGGCTGTCATTGGCGATCAACCTAAATATGGCACTCAAGCCAAATGGGGTTTTGCGCCCGATTGGACCCTGACCCAAAACATCTTTGTCGGGGCAGAACAGAGTGATTCCAATTTCGCATATTGGCGCGGCTTTTCAGACTCGATCCTTGAGTGGAAGAAAGACGACTGGCTGGTCGCCATGGCCTACGATATCGGTACCGAAAAACGGCCTTCCTCAGGCCTTCAAACGCTCTGGATGGGAAGCGCCATCTGGGCCCGTTGGCACATCAGCGGACCTTGGTCGATTGCGGCACGGCCCGAAATCTACTGGGATCCAGATGGCGAACTAACCGGCTATCAGCAATTCATCGGCGCGATGACCCTGACCGCCGAATATCGTTTGACTATCGGCCCTACCCAGACCCTCCTCCGAACCGAATTTCGCCATGACACCTCCACCGGCCCCCAAGGGGGGTTTTACAATGCCAGCAGCGCCACAGCGCAGCTGGTCCCCAACCAGAATCTGCTCTTTTTTGCGCTCATCTGGAGCATCGACAACCCGCACGAATGACTCGAGAAGGCTAGTTCCTCTGGGGTCTCATACCGAACTCGGTCTTTGATATTGATCGGCTCATGGTTCCCGCTTCCTCTCTTCGGTCGGTCACTCTCACGCAGTTGCGCTTGAGTTTGCTCGCGGTGCCCCCCTCACCTTAGGACTTTCACCTCCAAGAGCGTGGCCCTTGCTTGGCGAAAAAAAAGGGCGCCTCATGGCGCCCGAAATGGGAGAGCTAGGGGAAAAGATTCAAAGGTGATAGGCGGTCTCGCCATGCTCCGTGACATCAAGACCTTCCCGTTCAACCTCAGGGGACACTCTAAGTCCAATCAAGGCATCAATCAGCTTGAAGCCGATGAGGGAAACCCCGCCGGACCAGATGAGAGCGATACCAACGCCCCAGCACTGGCTGATGAACTGGGTTTTCATGTCGTATTCAGCGACCGCGTTGGCGACATAGTCATAGACACCGGCACCCCCCAAGGCGGGTGAGGCCACGATGGCTGTCCCAAGGGCACCGACAATACCGCCGACACCATGGACACCGAAGACGTCAAGAGAATCGTCATAGCCCAAGGAGCGCTTCATCGTAGTCACCGACCAGAAGCAGACGGCTCCGGCGACGAGTCCAAGGATGATCGAGCCCATAGGTCCTGCCCAACCGCAAGCAGGGGTGATCGCCACCAGCCCGGCGACAGCACCAGAGGCGCCGCCTAACATGCTGGGTTTACCCCGCATCAACCACTCGGCAGCGACCCAAGCGAGAGTCGCAGCAGCTGCCGCTAGCATCGTGTTCAGGAAGACCAGCGCGGTGGTTGCATTGGCTTCAAGATTAGAGCCTGCATTAAAGCCGAACCAGCCCACCCAAAGGAGGGCTGAGCCAATCATAGTCATCACCACACTGTGTGGCGCCATCGACTCCTTGCCGTAGCCCATCCTTTTCCCGACCATGATGCAGCCAACGAGGCCCGCGATGCCGGCATTGATGTGAACAACCGTACCGCCAGCAAAATCAAGGGCACCCTTCTGGAAGAGAAAGCCTGCGGTTGCACCCGCCGCTGAACCTGCCTCAGGACTGGTATAAGCATCGGGACCCGCCCAATACCAGACCATATGGGCCATCGGAAGATAGGCAAAGGTGAACCAGAACAACGTAAACAGAAGGACCGCGGAAAACTTCATACGCTCGGCAAAAGCACCGACGATCAACGCGGGTGTGATCGCCGCAAAGGTCAGCTGGAAGGCGATATAGAGGTATTCCGGGACAACGACCCCCTTACTAAAGGTCGCCGCCACCGACTCCGGTTTGACACCGATCAGAAACGCTTTACTTAAGCCTCCGAAGAAGGGGTTGCCCTCGGTAAAGGCGACGCTATAGCCATAGAGGGCCCAGAGAACCGCCATCATCGAGAAGATAATGAAGACCTGCATCAACAAGGACAACATATTCTTGGCCCGAACCATACCACCGTAAAAGAGGGCAAGACCCGGAATAACCATCAGAGTGACGAGAATGGTCGAGATGAGTAGCCAAGCCACATCCCCTTTCTCAGGAACGGGTACGGCGTCCTCCGCATGCACTAGCGCAAAGGGAGCAATCCATAAAAGGGCAGCCATCAGGCCATGAATTTTTATCTGTTTCATCAGGGGATCCTCCGTTTTAAAGTGCGTCAGAACCCGTCTCGCCAGTCCGAATCCGGACCGCCTGTTCGAGGTTTGTCACAAAGATCTTGCCATCACCGATCTTGCCGGTATTCGCAGTGGTTGCGATGGCATCGAGAGCCGCCTCAAGCTGGTCATCGGTCACAGCCACCTCGAGCTTGATTTTGGGTAAAAAGTCGACAACGTACTCGGCCCCTCGATAAAGCTCGGTATGGCCTTTTTGCCGACCAAATCCCTTGACTTCGGTCACGGTGATCCCAGGGATCCCGGCCTCCGAAAGCGCTTCCCGGACATCGTCCAGCTTGAATGGTTTAAGAATAGCGGTCACCAGTTTCATGGCATTTCTTCTCCTTGTTTGAATCCGTCTGACAATGTGTCAAATCGCTCAATGGAGATCTAAAGCAGAAGACGTGCCAAGGACAAGAAAGGCGCGCAAAAATCCTCTAGTGAGGGCAAGGATGGGGCACTTAAAGAGAGCCATAGCCCCCTCAGGCAGGCATCAGAAGGCGGGGGGTCGAAAGCAAACGAGATGGAAGGGATGTTGAAAGAACCCCTTTTGCACAAGATTGGTGCGATCCTCGGGGTCGAGGACGCACCAATAACTAACAGACTCTAAACATCGAAAAAAAGAGGCCTCCTTGGGAGGTGCTCCTTGGGTTGATCACTGGCGATGAGCGGTGAGTGATCCACCAAAACCAACCAACTTACCTGAGGGGTCTGTTTTACTCAAAATCGAACCATAAACATTCTTACTGTCTTGGACCGCGAGTGAGAATTTGACCGTGTTCATTAAAGGCATGGTGGTCAGAATACGCATCACACTATCGGGGCACTGAGGATTCAGCGCGCTGATCGGTGCTGCGGTAATTTGAACCGTGGCGCGCGCGGACCCATCTGGCTCTCCCGCGTAAGTTCCCTTTCCATCATGAGAAACGACGATGCAGGCGCCCACATTGAAGGTTCCTTTGAACGATGTGATATTTCCCTTCCCATCGGCCTCGACAATACCGGTGAACCATGCAGGAAGCCCGACCGCATTCTTATCCACGAAGGTATAAATCCCATCAATGGTCGTCGCATAGGCCCCTTTTATTATCTTGTTATTAAAAGGAACGGCTATCGCCCCCTCTGAAAGCAATAGGGACCCCGTCATCAGGGCGGCCAAGAGAGAGATGACTCCATTTTTCTTATTCATCGGCTTTTCCTCAAACGTTATTTTCATTGTAGAAGGGTCATGAGCCGCCCCATGACCGAACGCTATGGACTTCAACATCGCTCCAAAGTTCAGCCTTAGAAATCATGATGGCCTTAAGAAGCAAGGCACGAGGCAGATGAACCTCACCGCCCTTTGGGTGGCCCTCTCTTTCTCGCTGAAAGCCT
>JBEIRQ010000212.1:0-3418 GCA_040375885.1 Methylococcus sp. | reverse complement strand
CTTGATCATCTGCATCTCGGGGAGATCCAGCTGGACCTTGCGGCTAAAACACTCGCCATTCCAGACTTTTCGTTGACGAAAGGGCAGCTCCATCTGACGATGGATGAGGCAGGTCACAGTACGTGGGAGGAGGGGCTAAAGAGCCCTAATAAACCAACCACTGCTGTTTCACCGCCGCCTAGTGTGACGATGAAGACGCCTGAGGATGGCCCTAGTACGCCTTGGACGATTGATCTTTCGGCCCTCAACGTGGATGACATGGGTGTCGATGCGACATCCCAGCAATTCGCTGTCCCGCTTGGGATCAAGCTCAATGCCTTGAAGATGGCCATGAACGTTCATGGCGTGATTGGTCAAGGAGCCCCAGAGATACAGATCGACCACTTTGGGCTGGGTTTTAGGGACTTCAATCTGTTGACCCCTGGAGCTCAAGAACCGTTGCTGGCATTACAGTCCTTCGATGTGCTCAATGGTGCCATTGATGTTGCAAAACGGCAGGTTCATATTGGAAGCATGAGATCGATGGGGCTTAATGCCGGTATCACTCGCAGTGCCAGCGGCGATCTTTATCCTCTGTCGCTGTTCACCTCCAAGAATCCTCCTCCCGTGCCTCAAAACACAGCGGCGCCACAATCTCCCGCTTTTATGGTCGATCTTGATGAATTCACGATGGATCAAGTGAATCTTTCGATCAGGGATAAGAGTCATCCCGTTGAAGTGGCCTATGACATCGTTGGTTTGGGTCTTGGCATACAAAAGATCTCCAGCGAAGCTAAGGCGCCGATCCCATTCAGTGTGCATGCGGCTATTCGTCAAGGGGGCACGATGGATGTTCGGGGCGCTCTTGACCCGGTTGCCCATCGGGTTAAGGCCGATGTGCAGTTGGACCATCTAAATCTCAAACCGCTCGATCCATTCCTTGGGGATGGCGTGGCCTTGCATCTTAAAGATGCCCAGCTCTCATCCAAACTGGAGGTCAATGTCCAACAAAATGAAGTCCCGTTGAAAGGGGCTGTAAAGGGCGATCTCCATCTCAGTAATCTCCAGCTGGTGTCACTCAAAGGTGAAAACAAGTTCTTGTCTTGGCGGGATCTTTGGCTTCGTAATCTTGAGGTGAATCTCGCGCCTGAACGATTGACGATTAAAGAGGTTCGCCTTATCGAGCCTGATGCTGTAGTGGCTATTCGTGAAGATAAACAGTCTAATATTTCAGATCTTTTGCCTGCTCAAAAAACGGCCGTTAACAGTGAAAAGGAAAAGCTTCAAGCAGCGCCACCCCTAAAGAATAAAGCCCCCATCAAGGCTCGGGACAAGCCTTCGCCTTTCAATGTTTCCATTGGCCGTATTGTTGTTGAAAAAGGGACTTTAGATTTCAGTGATGCCAGCCTTGTGATTCCCTTTGCAACAAGGATTAAATCGTTTGGTGGGGCCATCGCTGGATTTTCGCTAGTCCCGAAGGCGAGGATCAATGTTGAATTGGGGGGACGTATTGAGCCTTATGGAGAGGCCAGAATAGAGGGCGTCTTAAGTCCCTTAGCCGTCAGGGATTATCTCGACCTTGGGGTTGTCTTTCGGAATGTGGTGATGTCCTCTCTATCCCCCTACAGTGCAACGTTTGCAGGTCGCCGAATTGAGTCAGGGACCCTCGATCTCAACCTTCATTACCAGGTAATCGATAGCGCACTGAAGAGTACGAATGACATCGTCCTTGATAACGTGACCTTAGGAGAAAAGGTCGAGAGTCCAAAAGCGACCTCACTCCCTCTTGAACTAGCGTTGAGTCTTCTTAAAGATCAGGATGGAAAAATAAAAGTATCCATCCCTATCGAGGGTCGATTGGATCAACCTGAGCTGCCTATTGGAAAAATAGCCTTCGATGCCTTGGCGGGTTTCTTAGCTTCGGTCGTCACCGCCCCCTTTCATGCTGTTGGATCCTTACTCGGTATGAACTCATCAGGTGATGCGGTCGTCCTTTTCGATCCTGGCCATGCAACACTATCACCGCCAGAAGAAGGCAAACTAAAAGCTTTGATTGATCAGCTCGCTAAAACGCCGTCGGTGAAGCTGATTGTCCATGGGGGGGTTATGAAGGACATTGATCTTGAGGGGCTTAAAACGTTGGCGGTGGGCGATGACGTTGGCGCGCTGCTGGGCGTGTCATTGGCGCCTGGAGAATTACCTGACGCGGTCAATACCACTGATCCCGCCGCCCAGGTAGCATTGGAGAAGTTGATCAAAGAGAGTCGTGACGGGGATCATGCCGTTGTTCTAGCGTATCAGCAGGAAACCGGCCGAAGTCCCGATCGGGTTAATGCGGTTGCGGGATTTTTTGGGAAAGCAAGCGCCACCCCTGATTTTTATGACCGCGTTTATCACGCTCTGGTTGCAAGGAAATCCCTGCCGGCCAATGCGCTCGATACCTTGGCAAGCCCGCGTCTTAAGAGCCTCATGGATACCATAGAGTCGCCAGCGAAACGTCTGGGTGTATCGCTGGTCAAGGGGGCCCCGATGGCAGGCGTGATCGATGTCTCCCAACGCGTTGGAATACCCATCGACCTTGGCGCTCAATAAAATCTACTCTTAAAGAGGCGATCAATGTCTACCTTACTCCGCATTTTCAAAGGAAAAACCTGGCTACTCATTGCCTTTCTGGCCGTACTGATCCAAGTGGTCACTTACGCGATTTTCGAGATCAATGGCCCTAATAGTGCTCAGATCCGAACCGAGATCCTCAAGGTGTTATCAGAGCAAACGATTAATCCCGTTGCGACTTTACGTGAATATCGGGGAAGAATATTTTGGGAGGGGAGTGGTCTTTTATTGGTTTGGGGTTACATCATGAGCATCATCTGGAGTATCCATACCCTTAGAAGGTGCCATCAGACCTCATCAGTGTTTCCCATCCTTCTGATGGGTTTTGCTGTTGTCATTCTGGACCTCTTTCGCCTTGGCGGTGTTGATGAGCATTCTGCTATTTACAATAATATATTTGCGACCACCTTTGAATGGGTTTCAGCGTCTTCTTTAATTGGACCCGCTGTCGCGGAAACTGTTGGGTTCGCAATTGTCTTTATAAATATCCTTGCCGTTTTCTCAGGAATTATGGTGCTGCTAGCGATTTGTGCTGCGGTGACGGAACCACGGGATGAGTGTGACAATACGCTTGATTATTATTTGATGCGTGATCACTGTCTTGATCAGAGTGTGATTATTGGCTCACTGATCATGCTTTTTGGGATGCTGCATATGTGCTGTTGGTTGGAATGGCCAATCTCCCTGCTGGACGATTCTGAGACCAAAAAAAGCATTCATGGGGTGATGTCTTCTATCTACCAATATTGGGGGATTGCCTTCAGTGTGCAGTTATTAACCGTTTATGGTTCTGCAACACTTTATTGGAATCGCCGGGTGCGTGACT
>JBEIRQ010000379.1:0-1974 GCA_040375885.1 Methylococcus sp. | reverse complement strand
CGGGGATTTACGAGGTTTAGATCGCTCGCGATTTCGATGGAATCGAGGAGGGTCATCAAAGGAGGCTCGAGGCACCAAGGCATGCTCGGACTGGGGTTGACGACGTTATCGCCCTTGAGTGCTGAAATGGGTAGGAAATGAATGTCTTTGAAATGAAGTCGATCGGCAAAAGCAAGGTACTCGCGCTGAATGTCCTTAAACACCGCTTCGCTGTAATCCACCAGGTCCATCTTGTTGATGGCGACCACAATATGACGGATTCCGAGGAGTGAAACGATGTAGCTGTGGCGACGGGTTTGCGTCTGAACCCCATGTCGCGCATCAATTAAAATGATCGCCAGATCGCAGGTCGATGCGCCGGTAGCCATGTTTCGGGTGTACTGCTCATGGCCTGGGGTATCTGCAATGATGAACTTGCGCCGGGTCGTTGAGAAGTAACGATAGGCCACATCGATGGTAATCCCTTGTTCGCGCTCCGCCTCCAATCCATCCATTAAAAGGGCAGGATCAAAGTCATCACCGGTGGTTCCAAAGCGGGCACTGTCTTTGCGAATCGCGGCAATTTGATCTTCATAGATCATTTTCGAGTCATGCAACAAGCGACCTATTAAGGTGCTTTTACCATCGTCGACATTACCGCAGGTGAGAAATCTTAAAAGATCCTTATGTTCATGCTGGGTGAGGTAGGCAAGAATATCCTCGGCAATGAGGTCGGATTGGTGAGCCATCAGAAGTAACCCTCTTTTTTCTTTTTTTCCATAGAGCCAGCCTGATCATGATCGATGAGGCGGCCTTGGCGCTCGGACGTGGTCGTCAACAACATTTCCTGAATAATTTCGGGGAGGGTGGTGGCTTCAGACTCGACAGCGCCCGTCAGGGGATAGCAGCCTAGCGTTCTAAAACGAACATTCTTGATTTTGGGTGTCTCCCCAGGCCTTAGGGGAAACCGATCATCATCCACCATGATCAAGATGCCGTCACGTTCAATCACGGGACGTGGCGCTGAAAAATAAAGTGGAACGATCGGGATACTCTCAAGGTAGATGTACTGCCAAATATCGAGCTCCGTCCAGTTCGAAAGTGGGAAGACGCGAATGCTTTCCCCTTTATTAACCTTAGCGTTATAGATGTTCCAAAGTTCAGGGCGCTGATTTTTAGGATCCCACCGGTGATTCTGATCGCGGAACGAATACACCCTTTCCTTGGCTCGTGATTTTTCCTCGTCGCGACGCGCGCCACCAAAGGCGGCATCAAACTGATAACGATTAAGCGCCTGCTTGAGGGCTTCTGTCTTCATGACGTCGGTGTGTTTTTCACTGCCGTGACTAAAAGGGCCAATGCCGGCATCAACGCCCTCCTGATTGATATGAACAAGGAGGTCAAACCCCAAATCATGCGCCATTTGATCCCTGAAGGTGATCATCTCTTTAAACTTCCAGGTGGTATCCACATGAAGCAGGGGAAAAGGTGGTTTTCCTGGATGAAAGGCCTTCATGGCAAGGTGCAGCATGACCGCAGAATCCTTCCCAATGGAGTAAAGCATCGCCGGACGCTCAAATTCGGCGGCGACCTCACGAATGATATGAATACTCTCTGCTTCCAGCTGCTTGAGATGGGTGAGCTTATGTTCTTGCATGATGAATGATGACTGAGCCGAAGCGGTAGATCCAGCGCGGCTAAAAACTTGGAAATAACTGCTTATTTTACCATACGGTGACAGCGGGTGCTGGCCACAGCCAAAGTCCTTCAGTCGGCCTCAGTCAGCGTCCAGGGGAGGGTTTGGCCGGCCATAAAGGGGATGACGGTCTCTTCTCCAAAGGGGAGCGCATCAGGGATCTCGGTGGGAACCCTTTGCAGCTGAATCGTGTCGGTATGTCGGGGGAGGCCATAGAAGTCTGCCCCATGATGACTCGCGAAGCCTTCAAGCTGATCTAGTGCCCCGACCTGATCAAATGCGGTGGCATACAGTTCGAT
>JBEIRQ010000214.1:0-3406 GCA_040375885.1 Methylococcus sp. | reverse complement strand
GGGTATGGCAGATCTTGGAAGACTCCTTGAGCATTGGCAGCCTGAAGCTTAAAACTTCAGCCCATCGCTTAGGGAAAAGGGACCCCAAAAATCCAACCTTCGTTGAGGGCTAAATCCCTAATCCAAAGGTCTTGGGGTGGGCCCCATAAGGCTTTGAGTCCCCCTGTCCGGTCCAAGGTTTCAAGCATCCGAGCGATCGCGTAAGCGTCTTTTTGATCAGGCGTACCCTCCATCTCCCCCTGAACCCCCTTCCACAAAGAAGGATAGGCTTCCATCAGGACAGAAACCCCCTCAGGAACCTCAAATCCATCCATCGGCCAGAAATGGATACGGCTTCCAAAAGACCGACGAAGGTGATGCAGCCAAGGAAGCCCTGCATGGGTTGATTTGGCGACCGATCCTGGCACATCGAAGTGAAAGATCGATTTAGCACCAGCGACGATTTCAGTCTGGCGCCGCCAGCGCGGTGACCCGACCCGTACATTTCGGGACCTTTGGGATTCGACCGATACTCCCTCAAGATGGCAAGGCCAGGCCTTTACAAAATCATCAAGCGATTGATCCCAGCTATCCCTCATGGAATAGGTCTCAAGATAGGCCATAGGAAATGAAAAACCGTGGTCGATCCCAACCAATGCCGGCGCGCCTTCGAAGAGGATCTCCATCAGCCAATAGGCCAGACTCCGCCGGGACCAGTGCGGATGGATGCTCCTCTTGGGGCGCCTTTCAACGGGCATCTTGTCAGGAAAGGCTTCAAAGACTCTGAGACCTTGAAGTCCTTGATCTGAAAGCCCGGCGCCTGAATAGTCGATCCCAATGTACCGTTCAAAGTGGCTCACTTGGCACCGGCTTTAAAAGTCAATGCGTTCCTGAGGGGTCCAGATCAATTGATCTTCTGAAATCCCAAGACCCCTAACACGGCTTAAGAGCTCCGCCTTAAGGGAGGGTGAAAGGTGGCGGTCTCGAGCAAGAATCCAAAAGTAATCTCGATCAGGCCCCATCACTAAAGACCAACGATAGTCCTTCTGATCCAAGGCGACCACGTGGTATCCCCCATAAAAAGGGCCAAAGAAACTGACCTTTAAAGAACCTACTGTTTTATCCTTGAGGAAAAAGGCTCGACCGACCGCCTCCTGCCATGTGTTTGATTCAGAGCTAAACCCACGATTAATAACCGTAAGACTGCCATCCTCGCCGTCTTTATAAGTGGCATGGATATCGGTAAGTCCTCGCTCGAAGCGATGATCGAGTCGGGCAATTTCAAACCAAACTCCAGTGTAGCGGCTTACATCGAAGGAAGTCACCGGACTCACCCCTTTTGGGGGACCCATCGAGCATCCGGTCAATGACGCTATGAGGATGAACCTAAGGACCCAAACTTTAGAACGGACACTGTTGACAGCCCGCCCTTGGGAGAAGAGATTGAATGGCCTCATGGGAACGTCTCAGGTTGACTCTAAAAAAAAGAAATTACATCAAGTCGATCGATGGCAGAGCAAACCATCGACTTGAAGGCTAAAAGCTCACTATGGCATCATGTGAGGTCATCATGCAAAGGTCAAAGTGGCGAACCCCTGAAGGCCCTAGTCAAAGACAACCCTCATCTCCAACAGAACCCCAAGGACACCCTGATGCCAGGTCGCAATCATCTCTATATTCCAGGCCCTACTAATATTCCAGACGTGGTCCTGAGCGCCATGCACGTTCCTTCCGAGGACCATCGCTCACCGAATTTCCCGAAACTGGTCAAGCCACTCCTTGAAAACTTAAAAAAAATCTTTCTCACCGAAAAGGGCCAGTGCTTCATTTTCCCAGCCACCGGAACCGCCGGCTGGGAAATTGCGATCACCAATACCCTTTCACCCGGCGATAAGGTCTTGGCTTACCGCTTTGGCCAGTTCACCCACCTTTGGATCGATCTGGCTAAGCGTCTTGGAATGGATGTCGAATTTCATGAGATTCCCTGGGGTGAAGGGGTTCCTCTTGATCATCTGGAAGATCGCCTCAAGGCTGATTCAAAGCATGAAATTAAAGCCGTCCTGATCTGCCACAACGAGACCGCAACGGGTGTCACCAGCAACCTTAAAGGCGCCCGTAAGGCCTTGGATAGCAGCAACCACCCGGCTCTGTTCTTTGTCGATGGCGTCAGCTCAATCGGTTCTCTCGAATTTCGTTTCGATGATTGGGGTATTGACGTAGCCTTGGCAGGGACACAGAAAGGCTTCATGCTCCCCGCAGGCCTTGCCCTCCTTGCCTTTAGCCAGAAGGCCCTGGCGGCGCGTGAACAGGCGACCTGTCACCGAGCTTTCCTCGATATCTATGACCACATGGTCCATAACCCGGGCGGCTATTTCCCTTACACCCCCTCCATTCCACTCCTCTATGGACTCAAAAAAGCCATGGAGCTGATGCTTGAGGAAGGGATGGATAATATTTACGCGCGTCATGCCCGACTGGCCGAAGGGGTTCGTCAGGCGGTTGCCGCATGGGGCCTTCAAACCTGTTCTAAAGGCCCACAGTGGCACTCCAACAGTGTGACCGCCATCGTGGTTCCAGAAGGCTTTGATGCGCGTGATGTCATGCATTACGCCTACCATCGGTATAACCTATCCTTGGGCGCTGGGCTCTCTGAAGTCCTCGGCAAAGTCTTCCGCATTGGTCACTTAGGTGATCTCAATGAATTGATGCTGTCGAGCGCCATCGTCGGATCAGAAATGGCTATGCGCGATGCTGGCATTCAAGTGACCCCAGGTAGCGGCATCGCTGCGGCTTCTGAGTATTGGCGAAAAACTGCGGCCCCACTCGCTCCAAGGGGCTGAGCCTTCGTCGAGGCATCTTCATGAGAAGATGCCTCGTTGTTACACCCAATGCTATCTGCTTGGATGGCGCTCAGAGGTTCGGATGTCGAAACCCAAGGTATTGGTGACGCGGCGGTGGCCTTTCGCCTGTGAAGAAAGGCTCCTAGAGCAATTTGATGTCACCCTGAACAAAGACAATCACCCTTTGACCGCCGCCGAACTGAAGGCGGCGCTTAAAGATTATGATGCCGTTCTCCCGACCGTCTCTGACGCCCTCCCTCAGGAGGTTCTTTCCGTGGAGCCTCTCCGCTGCCAAATCCTTGGAAATTTTGGCGTCGGCTTTAACCATATCGACGTCGAGACCGCAAAATCTCGTTCCATCACCGTCACCAATACCCCTGATGTCTTGACCGAGTGTACGGCAGACATTGCAATGCTTCTGCTTCTGATGGCTGCCCGTCGAGCAAGTGAGGGGGAGCGGTTGGTTCGTTCAGGTCAGTGGGCCGGATGGCATCCCAATCATCTTCTGGGCACTCGGGTTACCGGCAAGACTTTAGGGCTCGTGGGATTCGGCCGTATTGCAAAAGCCATGGCGAGAAAGGCCCATT
>JBEIRQ010000382.1:0-1960 GCA_040375885.1 Methylococcus sp. | reverse complement strand
CGCTCATCAGCAAAGTCACCAAAAAATAAATGGGATTACCCCCCCAATGAACCCCGGCAGTCCCCCCCTTGGCTGACCGGGGTTTTTATATGCGTATCGGGACCACCCCGCCACCATTTGGTGCGAATCCTTATGATGTCGCACTAAATGGAGTCATCACGTAATCAAAGCGCGCGAACTGCACCGGTTGAGTGCTTATAAATCAAGGGCTCACCAAAGTGGTACATAATTTGCTTTAGATTGGTGCTATTTTTCATCATCTTAGGGTAAACCTTCATGGAAGACATCAATAAAAGCCAGGACGTTCTCTTTGTCCTCTTAGGGGCCATCATGGTGCTGGCCATGCACGCTGGTTTTGCATTTCTTGAACTGGGTACCGTCCGCCGTAAAAACCAAATCAACGCGCTGGTCAAGATCCTAGTCGATTTCGCGATTTCAACGATCGCTTATTTCTTCATCGGCTACTATCTTGCTTACGGACTGCACTTTTTTAATGGAGCCCAGTCTCTGATTGCACTCAATGGTTACGCCTTAGTCAAATTCTTCTTTTTGTTGACCTTTGCTGCGGCTATTCCTGCGATTGTTTCAGGTGGGATTGCTGAGCGCGCAAGGTTCAACCCCCAAATGGCCGCAACGTTCTTGCTGGTGGGTTTTGTCTATCCTTTCTTTGAGGGGATCGCCTGGAATAACAACTTCGGGCTTCAAACACTCCTCGAGACGACCTTCGGCTCACCGTTTCATGACTTTGCAGGATCGGTCGTCGTCCATGCCATGGGGGGATGGATTGCCTTGAGTGCGGTCCTTTTAATGGGACCCCGAAGGGACCGCTATCACCGGAACGGCGGGGTTGCAGCTCACCCTCCTTCCAGTATCCCCTTTCTTGCCCTCGGGGCTTGGATACTGACGGTAGGATGGTTCGGCTTTAACGTGATGTCTGCCCAAACCCTGAGCGGTATCAGCGGCCTTGTGGCGGTTAATTCACTGATGGCCATGGTCGGTGGCACACTGTCTGCACTGGTGGTGGGTAAAAATGATCCGGGGTTTGTCCATAATGGACCCCTCGCCGGTTTAGTTGCTGTCTGTGCAGGTTCTGATGTCATGCATCCATTAGGCGCCCTGGTCTTAGGCCTCCTGGCGGGTGGGCTTTTCGTGAGGCTTTTCACCTTGACTCAAAATCGATGGAAAATCGATGATGTGCTGGGTGTATGGCCGCTTCATGGGCTCTGCGGAGCACTCGGTGGCATTATGGCCGGAGTTTTCGGCCTTGAGGCACTCGGCGGGCTTGGCAAGATTTCTTTCTGGTCACAGCTCATTGGGACATCGGCAGCCGTCCTCATTGCGTTAGTCGGCGGATTTTTGGTTTATGGCCTCCTCCGTCAATGGGTGGGGCTCCGGCTCGATCCTGAAGAAGAATTCACCGGTGCCGACCTGACGATCCATCGAATTGGATCAGGTCCAGACGGCGAATAAAGATCCCAATGGGCCCCTTCCCTGTTAAATCTCAGCACATCTATGGCGGTGCTGGGCCAGAATCGCTTGGCGGCGAGGGTGGGGCCTTTGTTGGAACAGGATCACCAGGTTCTGACACCTTTGGTAAAGGGACATAATCCGGCCATTCGGTCCAATCGTTTCCGGCATTGGGTCTTGAGGCCATGGCTTTTTCGATAACCGATCGATTTTGCTGCATCACACGACCGAACTGACCCGCGGTTGCCACCAACTTCTGTTGAACCATGATTTGGCGCGCCTCATTCTCCATGTCATCCGGCAAAAATAAAAGGTCACTCCAGCGCCCGGACGGAATTTCAAGCGCCACTTTTTGAACGCGCCTTGAGAGTCCCAAGGACAAATAGACCACGCTCCCTTTTTGTTCTTCGAGCCGATGGGTATCGAGGAGAACATGGATGCCATAGACCTTCCCTGAAAAAACCTTGGAAAAGCCCTCTGAGAGACCCTGGCT
>JBEIRQ010000142.1:0-4905 GCA_040375885.1 Methylococcus sp. | reverse complement strand
GCTCTTTTCTTCCATGATCCTGACGGTTTCAGCAGCCAGGCAGTCGGGATCCACGGAGGTACAGTGTCGCATCATGACCTCGCTGATCTTCGTTGCATGGAGGTCCATGGAGGTTTCTAAAAGTCGTCTAAGATCCCCATCGGTAAAAATGCCGAGGACTTCATCGCGTTGGTTAACCACGGCCGTCATACCGAGTTTTTTGGCCGTCATTTCAAGAACGGCCTCTCTTAGCGCTGCAGACTCCCTCACCTTCGGGACATCCTCCCCCTGATGCATGATGTCTCTAACCCGGATCAAAAGCCGGCGACCGAGGCTACCACTGGGGTGAGAGAAGGCAAAATCATCTCGAGTGAAGCCCCGGGCTTCAAGCATGGCGACCGCGAGGGCATCGCCCATGGCCAATGCGGCGGTCGTGCTCGAGGTCGGGGCAAGGCCCAGCGGGCAAGCTTCTTCTGTGATGCCCGTATCGAGGGCGACATCCGCCTGGCCTGCGAGCGTTGATTGGTCATTGCCGGTCATCGCAATCAAAGGAATCCCGAGGCGCTTTAGGATTGGGATGATAGTCAGAATTTCGGCTGAATCGCCCGAATGGGAGAGTGCAAGGACGACATCCTCGGGGGTGATCATGCCAAGATCTCCATGCCCTGCCTCACCGGGATGGACAAAAAAAGCCGGGGTGCCGGTGCTTGCCAGTGTGGCCGCAATCTTGCCAGCAATATGTCCTGATTTCCCCATCCCGGTCACCACCACACGGCCCCGACACTCCATGAGGATGCGGCAAGCTAGAGCAAAGCGGTCGTCAATGCGTGACTCCAGAGCCTTGACGGCAGCGGCCTCGGTGGCAATCACTCGGATGCCGGCCTCGCAAAGGGCGCGAGCATCAAAGTGGGGGGCAGGGCGATGGTGTTGTATGTCTCGGACCATGAAGATGCATCAATAACTATGCACTCATTATGCCATCCCGCTAGGCGGTTGTCTGAAACGAATGGCGAAGGGGGTCTTAGGGCTTTTGGGGCTCTGCCTGATCGCGGCCCATGAGGAGGGCGTCGGGATGCCGTTCGATGGCATCTGCCAGCCTTCGAATGGCCTTCGCTGCATCGGAGAGATCGTGGAGTGTCCTTTGGAGTTCAGCATCTGGTTCGGTCAAAGCGCCCACCGATGACAGCGCCGCTTTGGCTTCCTTGAGGGTTTCGTTAGCGGTTCCAAGGAGGGGGGGAATCTCGTGATTGAGCTGTTTCATCAATAATTGGCTATCCTGCGTCATCCCATCCAGATGTCTTAGAAGGCGCTGAAGATCGATCAGCGTTTGGTTGAGGTTATCGACGCTGGCACTGGTTTCAGGCTTGGTGAGTAGTCCATCCAGGTGGCGAATCGCAGCAAGGGTCGCATCGACGGTATCCTTGAGTGGCAGGTCCTGGACTTCATGCGAAAGGTGTTGCACGGTCTTTTCAATATCATCCTTGCTGGAGGGGATCGCAGGGATTTCAGGCAGCTCAAAGGCCTGGCTCCCCATCAGCTTGAGTGGCCGATCAGGCATGAAGTCAATTTCGATATAGAGTTGATTGGTGACGAGGCTGGTCAGCGACAGGCGTGCCCTCAGGCCACGATCGATGAGCGCTTTGAGATCTGGATGATCGTGATTACCGTCTTCGCCATGGGTCTCCATCACCTTTTGGAGATCAATTTCAGCGATTACTGGCGTTAAGACCCGGTTGTGGTCAACATCGTACTCAACGAGGACTTCATTGACCCGGCCGATGGTCACCCCCTTGAGCTTGACGGCGGCGCCATTGTTGAGACCATTCACCGAGCCTTCAAAGTACACGACGTAACGCTGGATCTTGCTGAACGCATTGCCGCCACCGAAGGTGAGGATCAGAACCGTTCCGAGGATCATTGCTCCTATGGTGAAAAGTCCGATTAATCGAGGGCTTGCAGCATGGCTCATCGGGAGGCCTCACGGGCGTTCGTGGGGGTCCTTTTGGATTGACCCCGGGTCAGGAATTCCTTGACGGTCGGATCGGTAGAGGTCCTCAGCAGCATATCAGGTGGGCCTTTAGCAATAATGGTCTTGGTCTCTGTGTCGAGGAATATCGAATTGGTGCCGATATCTAAAAGGCTCGCAAGATCATGGGTGACGATCACCGCGGTAATCCCGAGGCTCTCACTCAGATGGACAATCAGTCTATCAAGACGGCGCGCACTGATGGGATCTAGCCCGGCTGAAGGTTCATCAAAGAGGAGGATTTCAGGATCCAGCGCCAAGGCTCTCGCGAGGGCGGCTCGTTTTTGCATGCCGCCACTGATTTCAGCCGGATAAAAGCCTTCAAACCCTGAAAGACCAACGAGAGCCAGTTTGAGCGACACCAGATCGGCAATCTCTTTTGCGCTGAGTGGGGTATGGGCGGTCAGCGGCAATGCGATGTTTTCGGCCAAGGTCATTGAGCTCCAAAGAGCGCCACTTTGATAGAGAATCCCCATTTTAAGTAGCATCGATTGACGTTCTTTCGGGGGAAGCTTCCAGAGATCCTGGCTATCAAAGAAGACTTCCCCGGTGACCGGTGGTTTGAGACCGATCAGGTGTCGAAGCAGGGTGCTTTTGCCACAACCGCTAGCGCCCATGATGATGAAGATCTCACCCCGAAGCACATCAAAGTCCATGTCTTTTTGGACCAGAAAATCATCATACGCCATGGTCAGTCCGCGGACGCTGATATGGACCTGTCTTGGCGAAAGATCGGGTGGATGGGGGGTGGTCGATAGCGTCAACACAGTCAACGTTTATAAAGATTAAGGGCCGTCACCAGGAGGGTCATCACGGCATCAGAGATGACGATGTAAACGATCCCTGTGACCACCGCGGAGGTGGTCGCAAGCCCAACCGAGGAGGCATTGCGCTGGCATAGAAGGCCCCTAAGGCAACCAGCGGTCGCAACCAGAATACCGAAAACCGCGCTTTTACCGATGCCGACCTCAAAATCGATCAGGCGTAACCGTGTTTGGATTTGGATGAGGTATTCAGAGGCTGAGATATCAAAAAGGCCGGCGGCGACCAGGGCGCCACCAATCATGCCCCAGATGTCCGCGTAGAGGCAGAGGAGGGGGATCGTCACCAGCATGGCGAGGATTCTGGGCATCACCAGAAAATCCATGGGTGAAAACCCGGAGGTCTTAAGAGCGTCGATTTCATCGTTGACGGTCATCGATCCGATTTCGGCGGCAAAGGCGCTTCCGGTGCGGCCGGCCATCAAGATGGCGGTCATCATGGCCCCCATTTCTCGCGCCATTCCAAGTCCTACCAGATCGGCGATAAAAATCTGAGCGCCAAAGAGCTTCAGTTGGACGGCACCCACAAACGCCAAAATCATCCCAACGAGGGCGGAGATCAGTGTGATGATCGGCAAGGCGTTGGGTCCACAGGCCTCGACCAGTCGCCAGAAATCGCTCCAGCGCATCTGGCTCCGGCCCCCGAGGAGCCTTAAGAAACCTAAGATCGCCTCACCAATAAAGTCCGCCAAAAGTCCGATATCTTTGATGAGCCAGAGCGTGTGTCGACCAAGGACGGAGAGCCAATCATCCAGATTCTTTTGGCGGCTGGCATCCTGCCGCTCGGGGACGGCAGCTGCCAACATTAAAAGCCCCTGGATGCCTTCTGGAAGGCCACGAGTATCAAGGGTCATTTGCCGCGCGTCGCAGAATTGGCTCAAGGCTCTGATATACGTCAGCAAGAGGCTGTCCCAGTGCATGAGATCTTGAGTCTCAAGATGAACGATCTCAAGGCCTTGAAGGGCTTGTAATTGGTTGATGGTCGCCTCAGCCTGTGGGCAGTTCTCGCCAATGCGCCATGCGCCACCAATCAGGACCCTTGCCGATGGGGCATGTTCAAAGAGGATGTCGACCCGTGGCGGTTGCATCAGTTTGGGCGCTTCAATCGGTAAAGCGCTGAAATATCGTCATCACCATAGCCTTGTTGGAGGAGTTGAACATAGTGTTCGCGGGTGGTCTCTGTGAGCGGGAGAGTGATCCCTAGGTCTTGGGCCATGGCGGCTACAATCTCCAAATCCTTGAGGTGCAAGCCTAGCTTGAACCCTGGGGAAAAGCGCCCTTCGATCATGGATTTCCCGCGTTTATCGAGGAACCAGTTGCCGGCTGCGCCGCCCTTGATGGCCTCTATGACTTTTTCCATATCAAGACCAAGATGGTCGCCAAAGGCCAGCGCTTCGGTCACGGCTTCATTGATCCCGGCGCAAAGGACCTGGTTCACGGCTTTCGCACTCTGGCCCATCCCAACGTCCCCCATATGAATGATCTTGGCCGCGATGGTCTCAAGGAGGGGGCGAATTTTTTCTAGGGATCCCAGGCGGCCTCCCACCATGATCGCCAAGGTGCCATGAGTAGCTCCTTCGACGCCGCCGGTCACAGGGGCATCGAGAAAATCGGCACCAGAACCACGCACCATCCTCGCTGCAAGCTTAGAGGTGTCAGGACTGATGGTTGAGAAATCGATCACCAGATGTTCGGAGGTCAGCCCTTCAAGAAGGGTCTCAATGACCATCAGGACATCGTCATCCCTTGAAACACAAAGCGCAAGGATCTTCGCCTTACTCGGGAGGTCCTGAAGATGCTGAAGGGCCATGACCTTATGTTCTTGAGCAAAGGCTTCAGCACGCTCGGGGGTCCGGTTCCAGACGGCCTTGAGATAGCCTCTTAAGGCCCAATGGCTAGCCATAGGAGCGCCCATGGCACCGAGGCCGACAACGGCGGCTGTTAGCTCGCTCTGAAGAGGCTCAGACACCATGGAGGTTATTATTCCTCAAGGTAGGTATAGCTTCCAAGGCCTGCAACCAGTTCGCTTTCAAACTGTTTGCGGCGTTCTGGGGTGAGGTCGGATTCGAGGAGTTTTTT
>JBEIRQ010000109.1:0-5949 GCA_040375885.1 Methylococcus sp. | reverse complement strand
CGTTGCGATTGAGCCGGGAAGCTGGAAGCCCCAGATCTTATGAGCAATAAATCGGCTAATGTCATATAAAGGGGTTCGACGTTTTCAGTAAACCAGGCTTTGCCGTTTTTCCTTTCGGTCGGAAGGTCACTTCGAACCAGAGCGAGGTTTTCGGTGGCTTTTTGAAGGACATCGAGTGCTTCAGAAAGTTTGCCCAATTGATTCAAGAGAAGGCCTTCTTGAAATCTCATTTGCCACAGAAGATCGGGGGCTTCTTGCTTTTCATCTTCCCGGATGCCGCGGGCGAGAAGCTGAATGGCATCCTCAGGACGTTGATCCTCCTGGTAGAGCGCGGCCAGTTCGAGATAGCTTTCGAGTTTCAGTCGAACGATGTCACCCGCATCGTCGATGGCCTGATTGAGGCTCTTAAAACGAAGAGCCTTAAGGCTTTCGGCCTCTTTTGGGAGCCATTGGCTGATGTCTTTGGCTGTCTTAGCCAAAACGATATGGAAGGAGGCTCTCTCTTTTGATCTGGGGCGATCATCAATCTGTTGGGCAAGCGATGTTAAGGTCTTGCTTAGGTGTTCGGGGTCTTGTTTTGCTAAAAATGAGGCTTCGGTGAGTGCTAGGCGAATGTTTAAAGATTCATCATGGCCTGCAAGTTCTCTCGCCTTATTGAGGTAGCGTTTGGTTTCAGGCGGAGGTGGTATCTCGCTAGAAAGCTGATGAGCAAGAGCCAGGCTCCAACGAAACTGGTCACCTTGAGTGCCGGCTGTTTGGGAGAGGGCGTTTTGGAGATGTTTTTTTCCGTTTTCAGAGTCTCGAAGCCGGAGTTCAACAAGGCCAAGTTCGCCTTCGATGAAAGCTATTTTGGGCGGACTGTCTTCTTTTTGTAGCGCGTTAAAAAGAGTGCTTCTGGCCATGGCTATTTGACCGCGATCGATCAGTTCACGGGCTTCACTCAAAGGGTTATCACTGAACGCCTCATGAGCGTTGAGATGAAGGGTGAAGAAGAGCCCCATCATGGACAAGGCTGCCCTTGGAAGGGACTTTGCTAATCGCGTCATGGGCGTCATAAGGCCTCGAACGTGACTCGAAAGAAGAGACCATTATCCTGGGCGTCGCTGATACCCCGGTAGGATGGGGGATTCAGCGCATACCCATAGTAAAGTTCTCCCAAAAGGGCCATGTAGCTCCAACTAAGCCCCGCGCCAACCGACCAGAGGCTATTCCTAGGTCCCCCAAGGTTCCACGCCGAACCATAGTCCATGAAGGGAATCATCGAAATGACACTCCTTTGGCCCATAATTTCGAATGATGGGAGGGGGTATCGCACTTCACCCGATAGCGTGAAGCCCTCGTCGCGAACCAAATAATTCGTCCGATAACCTCGCACCGTGGAGACGCCACCCACAGCAATACGCTCCAAAGGCAGCAGTGCGTTATTGGTGAGCTGAAGGTTATCTTTAAAGATGAACTGAGCTCCTTCATCGTTGAGTCGATAAGCATACTGAGACTGAAATAACCAGGACACAAACTGGCTGCTGGGGTATGTCCCATTGGCGGGGGTGGAACCTAAGGCGTGCATGCCGAAACTTAAGGTATTTCGGACGGATAGAGCGTGACGCTCCCACCGCTCTGTATAGTCCTGATAGCTTCTGGCAACAGTCACTTGTGTATAGCCGCCGGTGACGCCAGGGACGAAGGAGTAGGGTTCGCCTAAGAGGGTCGTGTTGTTGGCCCGGACCGAGAAGGATCCTCCAAGGACCAGACGGCGCTTAAGATTTTCAATCAAAGGATAGCTCGCACCCGCCTCTTCAATATGAACAAGACTCTTGATGTTGAGATTCTGGAAGGAGCTCTCAACGACAGAAGAATTGCCTTCATCAAAGTTGATATATCCAAGGAGTTTGGAGCCAAACAATGGCATCGAGTAACCGCCGGCGTAACGCTCGGAGCCGTTGCTGCCAACGATGGTCATCTGTAAGGCATCGCCAAGACCTGTAAGGTTGCGAATCCAGCCACTCCCTCCAATACCAATGGCACCGATGGAAGGAGGTCGGTAATTATCAACAAAGGTGGTTAAGCCAAAGGATTTGGCTCGTTGCACCTCCACATCGAGAACGGCTTCGCCCGGGTGATCCCCTGGCCGGATCCGACCTTTCATGCCTTCGAGCAAGGGATCACTCAAAAGTAGTTGGAAATTTTCCTGGAGATCATTGATGTTGAAGGCTGCATTAGGGTCCTCTAGAAGGCGAGCCTTAATGTAATCAGGGTCAAGTCCTTCGATACCACGGATGACCAAATCCGAGAGTTTGCCTTCGACGATTTGAAAATGAATCCGATGACGCTTGGGGTCGAAAGCATCAATAGCCGCGCCGGAGTTGATATAACCTCGATCGGTATAAAGGCGGGTGATCCGAAGCCTGAGGGCTTCAAGATCAGAAACCGGGACGTCTTCTAGACCCTCATGCGCCTGAATAAATTCATCAATGAGCCCCTGGATGTCCTCACGGTCAATGGTGTCATTCCCACTAAATTCAATCGTCTTTATTGAAACCTTGGTGGAATGGGTCAGGGGATCCTGGGTTTCCTCGTTAGGGGATGGAAGAGTGAGGTTGCCATCGTCCTTTTTCGGAAGATAGTAGGGAAGCCCTGGCCGCCATTCACTAGGCCTGTCAGTAGATTCAAAGCCAGCAATAGCAAAAGCCAGATCCGTGGCCAGTAACAGGAAGGGCATACAGACGAGGCCGGCCCAATGTGACAATCGCATTGGTCTTATCATGCAGGGGTTCGTTGGGGTGCGCCTACAATGCCGCCAGTGGCATGTATCTGCCCTATGAAGCCCTTCACCAAGAGGTCGGCTAGAGCCGGAATACAACGGCGTATCTTGTTCAATGGAGGGGATGCCCCTGCTTAGGATGAGACAGTCGTTATTTTGACAGTGATCTAGGGGTTAGACCAAACCTTTCAACAAGGTCACGAACAGCAAAAGCCTTTCAATCAACCACCACTGGTATGGGTTGCTCTTTGTCTAAATAAAATCAACCACCCAAACAACCCCGCCACAGACCCCGCGTCATCGTTTTGGGTCTTCTCCTTGAGCTTAGGATTCTGGGTGCAGATAAACGGCTAGAAGGCATTGGCGCGCCGCTTTGACGTTTCTTATGATCATCCTTTGCACTGATGAAATGGAAGGGGCTGAAATTGAAGAAGCCCCCGTTCAAAGTGGATCACGTCCACTCGCGTAAATTCACTCTTTTGCTGCGACGGACTTTAAGCGCTTCGCTTTTGTCTGATCTACTTTGACTTATGCTGATGCTCGATGAGGAGGGGTGTTATCCTCATGGTCGTCAGTAGGTGATTAGATTCATTCTTGCAATGCTGTGCTAGGCGGAAGGCCCATCCTTTGATTAAATCTCCATGTTCACTTCACCATTTATTCGAGGGCTTACATGAACAAGCAACCGATCGTCGCATTGATCATTTTTGGGCTCATCGCCTCATCACACCCCGTCAGCGCGGTTCTGCCTGAGCGAGCGGTTGGAGCTGGCGCACCCGGAGTCGGTGTCGCCCCTGGCGTTGGCGCAGGTGCCCCAGGAGCTGGGGTTGCCCCTGGCGTTGGAGTCGGCGCACCGGGTGCAGGGGCTAACCCTCGATTTGGAAGAGGTGGACCCGCATCTGGGGCAGGCGCTCTGCCAGGCGCAGGATATGGGACGGCTGGCAGGCCAGGGGGCCAGGGCCCAGCGAATGTTAATGGCGGCGTCAATCGTGCTGGAAGGCGTTAAGAGCAAAATGCGTTTTTTGATGTTTTAAACCGAGCACTATGAGGGTGGAAGCTCCTTTGCGTGCTTTTTTAGTTTGACGGCCCGTCAATCATTAACAAACTCAGTGTCCAATGTAAATCATTCTCTTAACCTTCGTTTTTTTCGCGTTCGCCGGCTGTACCTCATCAGCCGACAAAGCGGCACAAGAGCAGATGCAAAAAGAACAACTTCAATTGGCGATTAAGAAGATTGACATCGCCTGCAGGGATAAGTATCCACTTCGAATCCCAGGGGCCATTATGAAACGCAAGCAATGCCAACAGATCGGTATTGAAAGCATTGATCTCTCCCAAAAATAGGCTGACGTTGCCCCCTGGGTTCAAAGAAGTCCGGTTTGAGTTCGGGTGTGTCGCTTCATCAAAAAAATCCTTCGCTCGCGTTAACCTTTAGCCTCAATTGGGCTCAGCCTCGTTGAGCCTATTCGAAAGCCACCCATAGCCGCCGAGGGGCTCAAAAGCCAAAATCCATAACCACTGAGTAGCGATAGAAAAGCATGGAGCAATTCACTTCCTTTCACCCGTCAAGCCCCCTTTTTATCTTGATCGCAGCCATGGCCATACTCCTCGAGTCCTATGGCTATCGAAAAAAATTTGAACGTGCCTACCCTTGGGTTGATAGCTTGACCTCCCTTGGCGTGGGTGTTGGCCATCAGATCACGGGTATTGCAAATCAGATTTTCATCGTGGGGGTGATGGGAGGCTTTGTTTGGGAGCATCGCGCCTTGACCTTGCCGGAAGGCAATGGCTGGATTTACCTCGCCTTATTCTTCAGCTTGGAGTTTGCTTATTACTGGTATCACCGTGCAGCCCATGAAATCCACCTCATGTGGGCGACCCATAGCTCCCATCACACGCCCAATGAGCTCACGCTTTCGGCTGCTATGCGACTTGGCTGGACTCCTTTTCTTTCGTTATCTTGGCTTTTTTTTCTGCCGTTGATCTGGTTAGGCTTTCATCCAATCGCGGTTTTTGGTCTTCTCAATCTGAGTTTAATCTACCAGTTTTGGCTGCACACAAAGTTGGTCCCAAGGCTTGGCTTTATCGAAGGGGTATTCAATACGCCGTCTGCCCACCGTGTCCATCATGCGAGTAATGATCTCTACCTCGATAAAAACTATGGTGGTATCTTGATGATCTACGATCGGATTTTCGGTACCTATCAAAAAGAGGAGCACGATATCCCACTGATTTTTGGACTCACCACTCCGATTTATACCCAAAACCCTATTCGCGTCGTCTTCCATGTCTGGAGTAAGCTCTTTTTAAAATTCATGGCGGTCAAGGGTCCGGCTGATAAGTTTAAAGCACTTTTTGCCAAGCCCGGATGGCGGCCAACTTACCTGATGGTTGACCAGAATCAGGGATAGAAGATGACAGCATGGGCGTCGTAGTTGGATTTTGAGTCGAACCGCAGATGTTTATTGAGAAGGAAGAGATCCTGATGGCTACCAACAGTGCCACAAAATGGATCCTGAAGAAGGGCCCTTATTACTACCTCATTCTTCTCACGGTGACGGGTACCATCCGAAGCCTGATTCACATGTTTGCTCCAGATAGTGGTGCGATGAGCATCGCCGGAATTCCTATTGTGGGGGAAGCGGGGGTGAACCTTGTGGCCATCATTGGCCAATGGGGGGCCAGTCAGCTGGTTGAGGCCATGATGGGGCTCGCGGTGATCCTTCGTTACCGCCAACTCACCAGCTTTATGCTAGGTATCCAATTAATGGAAATGGTGTTGCGACTGGGCGTGGGGTGGATGAAACCCCTGCTGGTTGCGGCTCCACCACCAGGCGCTTATATGACCTGGATTTTATTGCCGATCACGGCTTTATTTTGGATGTTGTCTTTGCGCTCATCCAGCCACGACTAAGGTCGCTAAGTGACTGATATCAGAGCTTGAGCGACCATTGTGTTGGATAGCACCCCTCTATGACGATCTGATGTGGGCGGCAGCCATCTTAGCCCCATGAAAACTTCGAGCGCGATCTGAGGCTCACCTGAATCAATCTGAGGGTTCGAATCCTTCCCTTTGACCGGGTGGCGAACGATATAAAATAAGGGTCCTGCCGCGAAAGCTTGTTGAATGAATTCGACATGATGATGAAAATAACGGCGCTGTCTTTTTTGCTTCTCATGATCTTCAT